>JASFUJ010000060.1:0-9505 GCA_050050355.1 Acidobacteriota bacterium | reverse complement strand
GCGGGGGGTGCGCCCAGGATCTCCTCGGAGCCGTCGGGGGTTTCCTGCCCTTCCTCCGTCTTCTTCTGCTCCTCCTGGAGCGGCTCGGCGGATACCGGGGGAGCCCCGGCGACGACCGCCGCCAGACAGGCGATCAGCAGGGCCGACGCCGCCCGGTCCTCCGGGCGGCATCCGGATCGGGCCGCCGTCATCGCACCCGCCGGACCTTCGCCTGGCCCGTCACCACGATCTCCTGGGGCAGATGGCTGCCCTCGAACCAGACGATGCGCTGCGCCTCCAGGGCCTCGGACAGCTCCTGGACCGCCTCGGCGAACCGGTGGCGCGCGTCGACCGAGCGCACCGAGCCCCACACCCGGCGCATCGGCTCGGAGACCTCCCCCACCACCCAGACGAACAGGGGGACCCCGATCTGCGCCAGGTAGTGGCGGACGACGCTCGGCCGGAGACGGCTGGAATCGACCGGCCGCTCCGACAGCACCAGGACCACCGCCCGGCGCCGGGAGCGCAGGGTGGCGGTCATGCCGGCCACGGCGACGGCGTCCACCAGCCGCTGCTCGGCCAGCTCGAACTTCGGCAGGCGCGCCTCGCTGAGCAGCCAGAGCACGCCGGCGTCGGACGGCGAGTACTCCCCCGAGCGGGGGAAGAGCTCCATCGCCCGCCGCGTCCCGTCGCTCTCGTCCCCCACCGGCTCGGCGATGGGCCAGAGCAGCCAGGAGTACTGGCCACGATCGAGCTGCAGGGTGTAGCGCAGCTTCGAGACGTCGGGCCGCCCCACCGCGTCGCCGTACCGGCGGGCACCGCTCCCGGTCTGGCCGCTCCGCTCGATCGGGCCCTGGTCCACGGCGGCGCCGATCACCATCCGGCGGCCGAGCTGCCAGACGTCCCACTGGGCCTGCCGGTCCAGGACGAACACCGCTTCCGCCGGCCCCTCCTCCAGGGCGACGGCCTTCAGGAGCTCGCCGTCGATGGTGGCGAACCAGCCCTCGAGATCCTCGAGCTCCAGCCGGCCGGCCCCCTCCACCGGGGTCACCGGCAGCGAGGTGAGCTCGGTCCAGGCGTCGTTGCGATACGTGCCGCCGAGGGTCGCTTCGACCACCGCGGAGACGGTCTCGGAGAACTCGAGCTCCACCTGCAGCAGGTGGAGCTGGGCGGGGTTGAAGGCGGGGAGCGGGATCCGGTGGGGGTCGGACACCTCGAGGGGGCGGCCGTCGAAGCTCGCGGTCACCGCGACCGGCTCCGTCCCGGCGACGCTCTCCCAGGAGAGCCGGGCGACGGCGCCGCGCCCCTCCTCGGCGCCCTCGATCACCACGTCCGCCTCGGCCGCCGGCCGGGGGACGTTGATCCGCTGGACGGCCCGCCCCAGCTCCTCGCCGTCCGGTCCGCGGGCCACGGCCTCCAGCTCGTGGGGGGAGAGGATGGTGCCGAAGTCGACCGGGACGGTCCACTCGGGGGGCTCGGCCGTACCGACGCTCCGGCCGTCGAGGAGGAGCTCCACGGAGGCGACCTGCTCGGAGACCGCCACGGTCACCGGCTGGACACCGAGGGTCAGGCCGAGGAGCAGACTGACGAAGCTGACCACCATACCGGAACCCATATCCTGGAATCTTCTCCTGGAATCTCTTCCTGGAACCGCTCGCGATCGCGTCGCCAGCCGGGGAGGATTCCCTGGACCGCTCGAGCGACCGCCGAAGTCCAGGGTACCAAAGCCGCGGACCGGATCGGGCGCTCCCGCCACGCGTCTCAGATCGGCCTCAGACCCTTCCCGACCCCGGCCGGCTCGACCGGACCCTCGGGGGTCAACCGTTCGGGCTCCGCTGGAGCCGCTGCGCCCGCAGCCAGGTCCCCAGCTCCCGCTCCAGCGTGGCCCAGTCCGTCCCCAGGGCCTCCAGCAGCGCGTCCGGTGCGCCGGGATCGCCATCGGCCACGGCCGCCAGGTAGGACCGGAACCCCAGCCGCCACCGGCCCCGGTCCCCGTCCAGCAGGAACCGGACGAACAGGGCGCTCTGCGCGTAGCGGAGCTGGCGCCCGTCGGGATCCACCATCCGGGACCACGGGAGGTGGACGAGACGCTCCAGGGGAACCAGCGCGTCCCGGTCGAGGGCGTCGACCGCCCGATCGAGGCCGGCGCGCCCGCCGGTGGTCTCGACGGTGATCCGGATCTCCCCGTCCGGACCCGCGAGCCGCCGGTCGATCACCCGGGTTCCCCCGCCGAGCGCCTCCGGAACCAGCCGGCCCGACGGCGTGATGCGGCTCGACGCCATGGAGTGCGCCAGCCCCTCCTCCAGCCATGGGGGCGTGCGCGGCCCGAGGGCCCGCCGGTCGAGCAGGTGCACCAGCTCGTGGACCAGGAGCGAGCGGACGGCCTCCTCGCTCCGGTCCCCCCGGGCGAGCGTGACCAGGCCGGCCCCGGCGTACCCCTCGGCGCCGAGGGCGGCCAGCGCCGATCCCTCGCCCAGGAAGTCTCGGTGGGCCTCCTCCCGGGCGAAGAGGACGACCGCCTCGCGGGCCTCCGGGGCTTCCCGGGTCTCCGGCTCCGGATCGCGAGCCGAATCGCGACCCGGATCGAGCCCCGGATCGAGACCGAACCGCTCGGGGTAGACCGTCACCACCGACCGGGCCAGGCGATCGAGGGACGCCAGGAGCCGCGGGTCGTCCACGTCGGTGTACAGGGTCCAGGGGCCGAGCGGGTACCCGGCGCCGCCCGCACCCAGCAGGCTCCGGGCCCGGGCCAGGAGCTCCGGATCGGGCTCCACCGGTCCGTACGCGAGCCTGCCGTACCCGAGCCCGTCCCCGTCCGGGCCTTCTCCGGAACGGGGGCCGAGCGCCGGATCCACCAGCCAACCCCTGGTGTCGACGAACCGGACCCGTACCCAGCCGCCGCGGCGCTCGAGCTCCGGCAGCTCGGAGTCCGCCCCGATCACCATCAGGATCGGTGCCCGGGGGTCGGGACGTTCCCGCAACGGCGTGCCGGCCGGCACGGCGATCCGCGGCTCGTCGAAGGCGGCACCGTCGAGGGCCGCCGGCGCTCCCAGGATCTGCGGTGGATCCTCCGGCGGGGTCTCCTGCCCGCCGGCGGCCGTGGCTCCCGCCGTGAGCCATCCCGCGGCCGACAGGATCGCCGCTCCCGCCAGCGCCGCCCGGAGCCCGTCGCGGACGCTCATCGCAACCGGCGGATGCCGCGCGCGCGCTCCGTGAGCACCACGCGGTCCGGCAGGTGTCGTCCTTCGATCCAGACGATCCGCTGGGCCGCCAGCTCCTCCACCAGCGCCTCCACCGCCCCGGTGAAGCGGTGCCGGGCGTCGACCGTCCGCACCTCCCCCCACGCTCGCCGCAGCGCCTCGTCCGGCTCCCCCAGGGACCAGACCGACAGGGGCACGCCGATCCGCTCCAGGTAGCGCCGGACCCGTGGGGCACCGAACCGGCTGGCGTCCACCGGGTCCTCCCCCAGGAGCAGCACCACGGCCCGGCGCCGGGCGCGGCCGATGACGTTCATCCCGGCCACCGCCACGGCGTCGGCCAGCCGCTGCTCGGAGCGGGAGAACGGCGGCTGGTGGGCCTCGGCGGCCAGCCAGAAGACGCCGCCGTGGGCGGGCGGATGCTCCTCGGAGCGGGGAAACAGCTCGATCACGCTCCCGTCCCGCTCCAGCCGCCGCGGCGCCGGCCAGAAGAACCGCAGGGTCTGGTCCTCTCCGAGCCGCATGTCGAAGCGGAGGGGTGACGTGTCGGGGCGCCCTCCCGCCCCGGGCCGGGGGTCGGAAGCGCGGCGGCGACCGCTCACCACGCCGCCCCGTCGCACGCTCGCCGCGTCCGGAAGCCAGGTGCGGGCCAGGTCCCAGAGCTCCGCCTGGGCGGCCCGGTCGAGGATCATCAGCACCTCCGCGGCGCCCTCCTCCACCGCCACCGCCCGCAGCGGCTCGCCGTCCGGGCTGGCGAACCAGCCGGCCAGCTCCCCGGCCTCCTCCGGCAGGGCTCCCTCCTCCTCCACCACCACGGGCACCGCGGTCAGCTCGGTCTGGGTCCGGTTCCGGTAGACGCCGCCGAAGATGGCCTCGACCACGGTGCTCACGGTCTCGCCGAAGTCGAGCTCGACCCGCAGGAAGTGGAGCTGGCGCGGATCGAACGGGGGCAGCTCGACGCGGCGGGGATCGGAGACCCCCAGGGGGCGGCCGTCGAAGGTCGCCGTCACCTCGCGGGGCTCCGGAGCCGCGACGCTCTGCCAGGTCACCCGGGCCACCGCCCCCTCCCCGCGCTCCGCGCCCTCGATCACCAGCTCCGCCTCGGCCGGCGAGCGCGGCAGGTTCACCGGCTGGCGCACCCGCTCCAGCTCCCGCCCGTCCCCGTCCCGGGCCACGGCCACCAGCTCGTGAGGGGCGAGCTCGGCGCCGAAATCGACCGGCACGGTCCAGGAGCCCTCCGCCGTCGCCGTCCCCACCGGTTCGCCGTCCAGGAGGAGCTCCACGGAGGTCACCGGCCCGGCGGCGATCACGGTCACCGGCTGGACTCCGAGGGTCAGACCCAGCAGGAGGGTGGCGAAGGCGACCATCAGAGGAGGGGCTCCCGGCAGAAGACCGGCCGCCGGCGAGCCGGGTCCGGACGAGCCTCGTGGTTGCTGTCGTTCATCAGCCGGAGTCTAACGCGGGCCGGCGAGCCCGGCGGTGCGGGTAGGGAGGAAAACCGCCCCGCCGGGTGGTGCGCGCGCCCCGCAGCCGCTCCTAAAGTGATCGAGAAGGTCACGAGTTCCCCGGCCGGTCTCACCGGCCCCTGCGGGAGCTCGCTGACCGACTCTCCTTCCGGGGGGCGGGACCGTGGGGGCGGTCCCGCCCACCTTTCGTCCCGTCCTCGCCCGTCAGAGCGTCACGACGCGATCGGCCTGGGCGATCTTCCGGGCGAAGGTCTGCCAGCCGACCACCGCATCCACCCGCCGCTGGACCTGGGCGAGGTCGAGCCCGAGCAGGCGCGCCGCGGCGCTGCAGCCGAAGAGCCGGAGGTCGCCGGTCTCGCGGGCCTGGTCGAGCATCTCGCTGAGCGGCGGGAACCCTGCTTCCTCGATCCGGGACGCGGCGAGCGGCGGCGCCGGATCGAGGTGATCCCACGCCCCCTCGACCCAGCTCGCCAGCGCCGCGTTGAACAGCGCGATCTCCACCCGATCCCCCACCGACGCGGCGCTCGCCGCCAGCGCGGTCACCTGGTAGCGCCGGTCCCACGAGCCGCCGTTGGCGAGGATGAGCAGGTGCATCGGGGGGCCTACCCGTCCGCCGCGTCCCCGGTGCCCTCCACCGTCCAGGTCTCGCCGCCGTACAGCAGCTCCTGCAGGCTGCCGGCGCCGGAGCGCTCGATCTCGTGCTCGATCTGGCCGACGACCCCTTCGTCGTAGGCGGGCTCGTCCACCGCCCGGAAGACGCCGATCGGCGTCGGGAAGTCGGGCGGCGTCATCTGGGCGGCGAAGAAGGCGAGCTGGGGGCTCGCCGCGTGCTCGTCCCACACCATGCACTCGTCCTCCGCGACGCCGTCGGCCTCCAGGTCGACCACCTTGGGCTCCAACCCGTCGAGCACGATCCCGCGGCGGCGCTCCTTGCCCCAGACCATCGGCGCACCGTGCTCCAGGCGGAGGGTGCGCTCCACGCGGCCCTCCTTGTCGGTCATGTCCGCGAAGGCCTTGTCGTTGAAGATGTTGCAGTTCTGGTAGATCTCGATGAACGCCGAGCCCCGGTGCTCCGCGGCGCGCTTGAGCACCGACTTGAGGTGCGGCTGGAAGACGTCGACCGTCCGCGCCGCGAAGGTGGCGCCGGACCCCACGGCCAGCGCCATCGGGTTGAACGGCCGGTCGATCGAGCCGTAGGGCGTCGACTTGGTGCGCTTGCCGGCCTCGCTGGTGGGGGAGTACTGGCCCTTGGTCAGCCCGTAGATCCGGTTGTTGAACATCAGGATCTTGACCCCGACGTTCCTGCGCAGCACGTGGATCAGGTGGTTGCCGCCGATCGACAGCGCGTCGCCGTCGCCGGTGGCGATCCAGACCTCCAGGTCCGGGCGCGAGGTCTTCAGGCCGGTGGCGATGGCCGGCGCCCGGCCGTGGATCGAGTGGAAGCCGTAGGTGTCCATGTAGTAGGGGAAGCGGCTCGAGCAGCCGATCCCGGAGACCACCACCAGCCTCTCCTTGGGCACGCCGAGCTCCGGGAACACCGACTGGACCGCCGCGAGGATCGCGTAGTCGCCGCAGCCGGGGCACCAGCGGACCTCCTGGTCGCTCTGGAAGTCCTTCTTGGTCAGGGTCGGGGTCTCTTCGCTCATGACAGCAGCCTCTCGATCTCGCTCTCGATCTCGTGACGGAAGAAGGGGCGCCCCTGCACCTTGCTCAGGGTGGTCACGTCCTTCAGGTACCGCCCCCGGAGCAGCAGGGCGAGCTGGCCCAGGTTCAGCTCCGGCACCAGCACCTTCTCGAACCGGGAGAGCACGTCCCCCAGGTTGCTCGGGAACGGGTTGAGCCAGCGCAGGTGCGCCCGGGAGACCTGGACCCCGCGGCCGCGGAGCCGGCGGACCGCCCCCTTGAGCGCCCCTTCGGTGGACCCCCAGCCGAGCACCAGGAGCTCGCCCTCCGGCTCCCCCTCGACCTCCAGCGGCGGGATCTCCCCGGCGATCCGCGCCACCTTGTCGCCCCGGAGCTCGGTCATGCGCTCGTGGTTCGACGGATCGTAGGAGACGTTGCCGGTCACGTCCTCCTTCTCCAGGCCGCCGATCCGGTGCTCGAGCCCCGGGGTGCCGGGCACCGCCCACGGCCGGGCGAGGGTCTCCGGGTCCCGGAGGTAGGGCTCGAAGCCCTCGGGATCGCTCCGGAACTCGGGCGCGAAGTCGGGCAGGTCCTCCACCTTCGGCAGCCGCCACGGCTCCGAGCCGTTGGCGATGTAGCCGTCGGAGAGGAGCACCACCGGCACCATCGAGCGGACCGCCACCTTGCACGCCTCGATCGCGGTCCAGAAGCAGTCCTGGGGCGAGGCGGCGGCGACCACCGGCAGCGGGGACTCGCCGTTGCGGCCGAACATCACCTGCAGCAGGTCGGACTGCTCGGTCTTGGTGGGCAGGCCGGTGGACGGCCCACCCCGCTGGATGTCGCAGATCACCAGCGGCAGCTCCACCATCGCCGCCAGGTTGATCGCCTCGGCCTTGAGCGCGATGCCCGGGCCGCTCGACGCGGAGACCGCCAGGGCGCCTCCGAACGCCGCCCCGATCGCGCCGCAGACCGCGGCGATCTCGTCCTCCGCCTGAAAGGTGGTGACCCCGAAGCGCTTGTGGCGGGCGAGGGCGTGGAGCAGCTCGGAGGCCGGGGTGATCGGATAGGCGCCGAGGAACAGCGGCAGCCCCGACTTGCGGCTGGCCGCCACCAGGCCGAGGGCCAGCGCCTCGCTGCCGTTGATGTTGCGGTAGACGCCGGGCGCGAGCTTCGCCGGCTCGACCTCGTAGCGGGCCTGGAAGAGCTCCTGGACGTCAGCGTAGTTGGCGCCCGCCTTGAGCACCCGGACGTTGGCGTCGGCCAGCTCGGGCCGGGTGGCGAACTTCTTCTCCAACCACTCGACGGTCGTCTCCAGGGGCCGGTTGAACATCCAGTAGACGATCCCCAGGGCGAAGAAGTTCTTGCAGCGGTCCTTCGACTTGACGTCCAGCTCGGAGTCCTCGAGGGTGCGCCGGGTGAGGGTGGTCAGCTCCACCTTCACCACCCGGAAGCCGTCGGTTGTGCCGTCCTCGAGCGGATCGGCGTCGAGCCCCGCCTTCTTGAAGTTGCGGTCCTTGAAGTCGTCGACGTTGACCACCACGACCCCGTTGGGCTGGAGGTCCGGCAGGTTCTTCACCAGGGCTGCCGGGTTCATCGCCACCAGCACGTCCGGGGCGTCTCCCGGCGTGTGGATGTCGTGGTCCGCGATCCGCACCTGGAACGCGGACACGCCGGGCAGGGTCCCGGCCGGCGCCCGGATCTCCGCCGGGAAGTCCGGCAGGGTGGCCAGGTCGTTGCCCAGCAGGGCCGACGTGTTGGTGAACTGGGTCCCGGTGAGCTGCATGCCGTCGCCGGAGTCCCCGGCGAAGCGGACGACCACGTCGTCGATCCGCTCGCGCCCGGTGTCCTCCGACGCCGGCTCTCCGGCACGGTCCTTCCGGTCAGCGATCGCCATCGATTCGGATTCTCCCTCTCGGTTCGGCTCGGTCCCGCGCGGCCCGTCTCCCCTCGCGTGTCCGGGAAGGAACCCACGGGACGTCCCCCATCGCCGCCCGACGGGAACAGCCGGGAACGGCCGGGGACGGTCGCGGGATCATAGCAAGATGGGAAACATGACCTTGCGGGTCACCATTCCTCGGCCGCGACCGGCCCCTCCGCGGGGGCCTCGCGCACCGGCCGCCGGCTCCGGAGCGCCCCCCGTCTCCCGTCCCGGCTCCGCCGTTCCATGCACCGTAGCATTTGGAAAGACCGACAATTCCTGGATCGCACCGATCCCGAACCGGCACCCCGACGCCTCGGACCCGCCAACAAGGACGGGTACGGGGGAGAGGAGGAGACCATGAAGAGATCGTTGATCGCCCTGTCCACGCTCCTGCTGCTGGCCCCGCTGGGCGCCGCGACGGCCGACGCCGCCGTCGAGACCCCGACGCTGCCGATCCGGGCCGCGGACCTGTTCGCCGCGCCGGCTCCGGCTCAGGGTCGGACTCAGGCTCAGGCTCAAACCCAGGGACCCGTCCAGGTGGGCGAGACCGCCGCCGCGAGCTTCGCCAACCCGGACGCCGGCCCCGCGGCAGCGACCGGAGCCCCGGAGCTGGCCTGGAGCCAGGAGATCACCCATCCCGGCGCCACCTACATCGCGCCCCACTTCGGCCACTTCAACCTGCCGGCCGGCGCCACGCTGGTGGTGCGCTCCCCCGACGGCTCCCGCTCCTGGGACTACACGGGGACCGGGAAGGCCGGCCTGGGAACCGAGGGCGGCTTCTGGGGCATTCACATCCCCGGGGACACGGCGGTCCTCGAGCTCTACTCCAGCCACCCGGTGGGCGCCGGAGCGGTCCGCGTCGACCGGTTCGCCCACGGCTTCGCCGATCCGTTCCAGGCGGGCGTCGGGGACGAGGCCATCTGCGGCGTCGACGACTCCGAGTGGGCCCAGTGCTACCAGAGCAGCGAGGCGACGATCTACGACAAGTCGCGGGCGGTGCTGCGCCTGCTGATCGGCGGCACCTCCGCCTGCACCGGCTGGCTGGTGGGCAACGCCGGCCACGTGCTCACCAACCAGCACTGCATCGGCAGCTCGAGCTCGGCCCTGAACACCGACTACGAGGTCATGGCCGAGCGCTCCTGCTCCACCGACTGCACCGGCTTCGGGGCCTGCCCCGGCACCGTGCTCGCCACCTCCGGCACCTTGATCCGGACCAACTCCAGCCTCGACTACTCCCTGATCCAGCTCCCGACCAACCCGACCGGCACCTACGGCTACTTCCAGATGCGCGGCGCGGGCGCCACCATCGACGAGCGGAT
>JASFUJ010000059.1:0-9507 GCA_050050355.1 Acidobacteriota bacterium | reverse complement strand
CCTCCGGGCGCTCGGAGGCGCCGAAGCCGAGGAGGTCGTAGGCGTAGACCCGGTGGTCCGCGGACAGGCGCTGGAACAGCCCCTCCATCTCGTGGGCGGAGGCGGTGGCGTGGATGCCGTGGATCAGAACCACGGGGGAGGCGCTCTCCCGCCCGGCGATGTACCAGACCACCCGGTGGCCCCGGAAGGGGAACTCGAGGGGGGTGGTGCGCAGGCTCCGGTAGAGCGGCGGCACGTCCCGGCCGAGGCGGCGGGCGACGGCGAGGCCGGCCACGGCGCCGCCGGCCAGGCCGGCGGCGAGGAGCGCCCGGCGCGCGGCCCGGGCTCCCGAGCCGGAGTCGGACCCGAAGCCTGGCTTGGACCCGGGCTTGGACCCGGCCTCCGGCGGCCTGCGGGGGGAGCCGAGGCCCCTGGTCTGGTCGGGCCGGCCCGCGTCGGAGCGGGGCGGGCCGGTCTGGGTGGTGGAGGGGGGGCCGGGCTCTGGGGGTCGTCTGGATCGATCGTTCGCCATGGTGCCACCTCGCGGTCGATGGTCGAATCGTACTCCGCGGCGAGTGGGTTCGTCACTCGGCCGTCGAATTCGGAATGCACAGCCCGTACCGATCGGGGTTCGATGGCCGCTGGGTGGACGGCTCCCCCGGAGGGCTCGCCGGGAGCGGCTCGGGGGCTCCCGGCCTTCGGCTCGGCTCCGCCTGGTAGAACTTCCGTCGGGTGGCTCCGCCTGCCAGCGCCATCGCGGACGGAGCGGGCATAGCCTGCCACCGGGCCAGCCAGGTCCGCGGGCGCTGACACCTCCGGCCGGGAGCCCTCGAGCCGCTCCATGTACCACCGTTCGATGGCGTGCCTGACCCGGAGGGGGGCGAGTGTGGCGGCCGAGGGGGGGTGGGCGGTGGTCCAGCCGATCCGGTTAACATCGCCCGATGATCCGCCATCCGCTGTGCAGCGCCGCCCTCGCCGTACTGGCGCTCGTCCCGTCGATCGCCCCGGCCCCGGCCGGTGCCCAGGACCTGGCGACCGAGCTGGGCCGCAACGAGGTGCGGGTGCTGTCGGCGCCGTACCGGATCGAGCCGGGGCGCACGGTGGCGGGCTCGGACCTGCCGGAGCGGCTGGAGCGGCTGGGCTACCGGCGGGTGCACCGCCGGCCGGAGGTTGCCGGGGAGTACTTCTGGGGGCACGACGTGTTCTGGGTCTACCGTCGCGCCCACCGGGTGGCGGAGCAGCGCTGGCCGGCCCGGCTGTTCGCACTCGATCTCGATCGCGAGAGCGGCCGGATCGTGGGCTTCCTCGACGCCGCCGGCGGACCCCTGTGGGAGGACGGCCGGGGGCAGCCGTGGATCGAGCCGGAGCTCCTGGCCGAGTCGCTCAGCGGGGACCGGGCGCCCCGCAGGCCGGTGGCGCTGGCCGCGCTGCCGGAGCACGTCTGGCGGACGGTGCTGGCGGCCGAGGATCACCGGTTCTTCGATCACGCCGGGGTCGACGCCATCGCCGTGGCGCGGGCGCTCCTGGCCAACGCCCTGGCCGGGGCGGTGACCCAGGGGGGGAGCACGATCACGCAGCAGCTCGTGAAGGTCCGGGACCTTTCGCCCCGGCGGACCCTGGGCCGGAAGGTCTCCGAGGCGGTGCGCGCCCTCGCCCTGGAGGCGGAGTACGACAAGCGGGAGATCCTGGAGAGCTACCTGAACCACGTCTACTTCGGGCACGTGGGCGGGCTGGCGGTCCACGGGGTCGGCGCCGCCGCCCGGGCCTACTTTTCCAAGCCGGCGAGCGAGCTCGACCTGGGGGAGGCGGCGCTGCTGGCGGCGGTGATCCAGGGGCCGAACCGGCTGTCGCCGATCCGCCACGGCGACCGGGTGCTGGAGCGCCAGCGCTGGGTGCTGGCGCGGATGGCGGAGCTGGGATGGGCCGGGCGCGAGGCGGTGGAGCGGGAGCGGCGCCGGGGGCTGCCCCGGCTGCGGGTGGATCCGCCGGCGCCGCCGCCGGCCCGGCGGTTCCTCTCCTGGGTGGCGAGCGTGGCCGGGGAGGCGGCCCCGCGGCGGATGGCGCGGGCGCGGTCCGGGGAGGGCGCCCGGGGGATGGTGGTCCAGACCGGCATCGATCCGCTGATCCAGGAGCGGGCGGAGCGGGCGGTGCGCGCCGGGCTCGAGCGGCTGGAGCGGGAGCACCGGCGGCTCCGCGACAAGCCGCTGACGGCCGCCCTGGTGGCGCTCGACCCCGCCACCGGCGCGGTGCTGGCCCACGTGGGGGGCGATCCGCGGGACCGGGAGGACGCCTTCGACCGGGCCCGGCAGGCGGAGCGCCAGACCGGGTCGGCCCTCAAGCCGCTGGTGCTGCTGGAGGCGTTCGACGACTGCGGCCCCCGGGCGCCCCTGTACCCGGCGCGCCGGATCCTCGACGGGCCGGTCACCGTGGACCTGCCGTCCGGTCCGTGGCGGCCGGCGAACCTGGGGCGCCGGTACCGCGGGGTGGTCGATCTGCGCGCGGCGCTGGTCGCGTCCCTCAACGCGCCCTTCGTGCGGGTGGCGCGCTGGTGCGGCTTCTCCG
The DNA here is from genome assembly GCA_050050355.1 of Acidobacteriota bacterium. GTDB lineage: Bacteria > Acidobacteriota > Thermoanaerobaculia > Multivoradales > DATKCC01 > JASFUJ01. The sequence goes on along the minus strand of JASFUJ010000059.1, from coordinate 6,966 downwards.
CCGTGGCGGAGACGATGCGCCGGGCGGGGCTGGACGTGCCGGAGGAGCCGCCGCCCTCGTTCGTGCTCGGGGCGCTCGGGACCACGCCGGCGGAGCTGGCCGGCGCCTACACTGCGATCGCCGCGTCGGGGGTCGCCCGGCGGGCGGTGCCGGTGCTCTCCCTCCACCGCCCGTCCGGAGCGCGGATCGCGGCCTTCGGCGGGGGCGGTGAGCGGGTGGCCGGGCCGGCGGCGGCCTTCATGGTCCGGGATCTCATGCGCGACGTGGTGCGCCGGGGCACCGGCCGGGCGGCGGACGCCGCGGGGCTCGACGCCTGGGGCAAGACCGGTAGCTCCTCGGAGTGGCGGGACGCCTGGTTCGTGGGCGGGGCCCGGTCGATGGTGGCCGCCCTGTGGGTCGGGCTCGACGACGGTTCGCCCCTGGGTCTCTCGTCCGGCCGGGCGGCGGTGCCGATCTGGCGCGACTTCATGGTCGCCGCGGCCTCCTCCAGGTCGCCGCTCCGGGAGAGCCCGCCGGAGGACGTGGTGGTGCTCTGGGTGCAGGACCGGACCGGCCGCATCGTGGACCGGCCCCGCAGGGACAGCCACTCGGAGCTGTTCGACCGGAACCACCTGCCGGCCGGGCGCCGCTGGTGGCGGCCGGACCCGCCCCTGCCGGTGATCGAGTAGGCTACCGGGAGCTCGGCGAGAGCCGGTGCCGGGAAGAGCTTCGGGGGCGTGGGCGCTCGTCCGGGGGTCTCCGGGGGACGGTTCGCGTGTGGGGATGGCCTCGGGGCCGGCGCTCACCTCCCCGAGCGCCCGCGAGAGCGCGGGATCGAACCCCCGTCGGCAACGTGACCGCGGTCGTCGAGGCCCCCGGCGACCCCCGGACGAGCCTCCACGCCACGGGGCAGCACTCCGGTCGGGACCCCGACGTGGATGGCGAGGAGGGAAGGGGAACGAGGGGATGTTCCGAGTGATCTTGACCTCGGATCGCCGCGAGCTCCGGGCGGGGGCGTCCCCTTCCCCCCTGGAGGGAGGGAAGGGGAACGAGGGGATGTGGGGGTGATCCAGAGAATGCGAGGAGTCGAACAGATCCCCTGGGCCTACGACGCCTTCATGACCCTGGTCGAGGCCGGGGGGTTCGGGCGGTGGCGGCGGTGGCTGGCGGCGGGCGCCGGGGGGCGGACCCTGGACGTGGGCACCGGGACCGGACGGAACCTGCCGCTCTTCCCCGAGTCCGCCCAGGTGGTCGCCCTGGAGCCCGATCTGCGGATGCTCGCCCGGGCCCGCGACCGGGCCGGCGGACAGGCCCGCGGGGAGGCCGGCGGCCGGCGCACGGCGGCGTGGCTGGTGGTGGGCGACGTCATGGCGATGCCGTTCGCCGACGCCGCCTTCGACACCGCGGTCAGCGGGGTGGTCTTCTGCTCGGTGGCCGAGCCGCTCCGGGGCCTCGCCGAGGTCCGCCGGGTGCTCCGGCCCGGCGGCGAGCTCCGCATGATGGAGCACGTGCGCCACCATCGGCCCTGGCTCGCCCGGCTCCAGGACTGGGTGCAGCCCGCCTGGACCGTCGTCGCGGGCGGGTGCCACCCGAACCGGGACACCGAGGCCGCCGTGGTGGCGGCGGGCTTCGAGATCGACGCCTCGAGCCGCCGCGCCGAGGGCGTCATGCGCCGCTTCGTCGCCCGCCCCGTCGCTTCAGCAGCTCCCCCAGCCGCTCCCTGATCCAGCGGCGGGCCTCCTCGTGCCCGGCGAACTCCCGTTCACGCCGCCGGAACTCGGGCGTGTGGTGGTGGCGGCGGCCGGAGCGGACCTCGCTGCCCAGCTCGGCGTGGAGCAGCTCGTGGTGCACCACGGAGGCCACCACGTACCGCGGGACGCTCGGATGGTCCAGCGCCGGGTGGATGCGCACCAGGCGGTCCTCCTCGGACCAGCTCCCGAGCTTGATGGTGGAGCGGCGGCCCGCCCTCCCGCCGCGCCGGGCCGAGCGCCGCGGGGAGTGGGATCGCCCGGCCCGGCTCCAGGCGATGTCCACGTCCGGGCGGCCGCCGAAGTACTCGCGGCCGACCTCGTCCAGGATCGCCTCCAGGTCGTGGACGTGCCCGGCGGGGGAGCCGGTGGCGGGCTCGCGGCGGCGGCTGTCCAGGACCTCCTCCCAGTGGTCGGGGGCCGGGCCGGGGCCGGTGGCCTCGCGGAAGTGGGAGATCCAGTTCCGCACCGACTGGCGCGCCCGGCGGCGGGCCGCCCCGCGCCGGGGACCCGCCAGCACCGCGGCCAGGGAGCGCACCACCTCTTCGGGCGCCAGGGCGAACGACCAGTGGAGCCGCACGCTCCAGCCCTCCGGCTCCGCCGGCCGCCCGGAGACCAGGACCGTCCGGTTGTCGGTCAGCACCAGCTCCGCCAGCCCGTCGGGGAGCACCCGGTCGAGCCGCTCGTGCAGCCGGGCGCGGAGGACGGTCGGCTCCGAACGGGGCTCGGAGCGGGACCCGGAGCCGGGCTCCGGCTCGCGCTCGGCGGGGACCTCGAAGAGAGAGAGCTGCTGGGGGCGCTCCATCGGAGCGGAGTCTATCTCCTGTTGGCCTGCAGCACCTTCTTGCGCAGCCGGAAGGCGCCCGGCGTCACCTCCACCTGCTCGTCGGCGGCGATGAACTCGATGGCCTGCTCCAGCGACAGCCGGCGTGGGGGGACCAGCCGGGTCAGCTCCTCGGAGGTGGAGGAGCGGATGTTGGTGAGCTTGCGCTCGCGGCAGATGTTGACGTCCAGGTCGGTGCCCCGGTTGTGCTCGCCGACGATCATCCCCTCGTAGACCTCCTCGCCGGGGCCGACGAAGAGGGTGCCCCGGGGCTGGAGGTTCTCGATGGCGTAGGCGGTGGTCTTGCCCAGCCGGTCGGCCACCAGGGCGCCGGTGGGGCGGCTGGGGATCTCCCCCTGCCACGGCTCCCAGCCGTCGAAGATCTGGTTCAGGATGCCGGTTCCCTTGGTCTCGGTGAGGAACTCGGTGCGGAAGCCGATCAGTCCGCGCGACGGGATGCGGAACTCGAGCCGCACCCGGCCGGAGCCGTGGTTGACCATGTGGAGCATCCGGCCGCGCCGCTCGCCGGTCCTCTGGGTCACCGCCCCCACGAACTCCTCCGGGCAGTCCACCAGGAGGATCTCCACCGGCTCGTGGAGCCGGCCGTCGATCTCCTTGGTCACCACCTCGGGGCGTCCCACCAGCATCTCGTAGCTCTCGCGGCGCATCATCTCGATGAGGATGGCGAGCTGGAGCTCGCCGCGGCCGGTGACCTTGTAGGCGTCGGGGGACTCGGTCTCCTCGACCTGGAGAGAGACGTTGGTGAGGGTCTCCTTGAACAGGCGCTCCCGGAGGTGCCGGGAGGTGACGTACTTGCCGTCCCGGCCGGCGAACGGCGAGGTGTTGACCGACATGACCACGGCGAGGGTCGGCTCGTCGACGGTGATGCCGGGCAGCGGGCGGGGGGCGTCCACGGCGCAGAGGGTCGAGCCGATCCAGGCCTCCTCGGGGCCGGCGACGGCCACGATGTCGCCCGGGCCGGACTCGAGGATCTCGGTGCGCTCGAGGCCGGAGAAGCCGAACAGGTTGCTGACGCGTGTCCGGATCGGCTCGTGATCCTCCCGGCAGACCACCACCTCCAGGCCCTTGCGCACGGTGCCGTTGACCACGCGGCCGATGGCGAGGCGGCCCACGTAGTCGTCGTAGTCCAGGTTGGTGATCAGGAGCTGGAGGGGCGCTTCCGGATCGTAGGCCGGCGGCGGCACGGTGGCCAGGATCTGCTCGAACAGCGGGGCGAGCGTCGTGTCTTCGCCGTCGGGGTCGGTGCGGCAGGTCCCCAGCTTGGCGTTGGTGTAGAGGACCGGGAAGTCGAGCTGGTCTTCGTGGGCGTCCAGGTCGATGAACAGGTCGTAGATCTCGTCCAGGACCTCCGCGGGGCGAGCGTCGGAGCGGTCGATCTTGTTGACCACGAGGATCGGCGGCAGGTCCGCCTCGAGGGCCTTGCGCAGGACGAAGCGGGTCTGGGGGAGCGGGCCCTCGGCGGCGTCCACCAGGAGCATGACGCCGTCGACCATCTTCAGGATGCGCTCCACCTCGCCGCCGAAGTCGGCGTGGCCGGGGGTGTCGACGATGTTGATCTTGGTGTCGCCCCAGGCGATGGCGGTGTTCTTCGCCATGATGGTGATGCCGCGCTCGCGCTCCAGATCGATGGAGTCCATGACCCGGTCGGCCACCTCCTGGTGCTCGCGGAAGGCCCCGGCCTGGCGGAGCATGGCGTCGACCAGGGTGGTCTTGCCGTGGTCCACGTGGGCGATGATGGCCAGGTTGCGGAGGTCGGTACGGGTGGCCGTGGCGTGGGTGGAAGTGGTCATGGGATCTCGCCGGGTCGGGGATCTTACGCCATGACCGCCCAAGGTGCCAGCCCTCTTGCACGGCCCAAGGTGCCAGCCCTCTTGCACGCAGCCGCCCAAGGTGCCAGCCCTCTTGCACGCATCGTCAGCGCTCCCCCGCCGACTGCTCCCCCTCGACCATGGCGCGCAGGGCCTGGATCTCGTCCCTGGGCAGGGGCCTCCAGCGCCCCCGGTCGCGGCGGCGCTCGATGGCCTCGCTCGAGTAGCGGATCGAGGTCACCAGCTTGCCCTGGCGGTTGAACACGTGGGCGCGGCCCCGGTCGCCCAGCACCACGAAGGTCCGGTGCCGGGCGTCGAGGAGCACGTCCTCGTCCTTCGCCCGGGCCAGGTCGGTCAGGGCCATGCGGGTGGGGCGGTCCCCCTGGTCGTGGCGCTTCGAGGCGTGGCGGGTGCGGCGCTCGCGGGCCCGCTTGCCCTTCTCCAGGCGACGGGCCAGACCCTTGAGGAGGCCCTCGATGCGCCGCTCGGCCTTGTCCTCCACCTCCTTCTTCGCGCCCCCTCCCTTCTTCTTGCGCTGCCGGCCCCGCTTGGCGACCGAGCGTTCGATCGAATCGAGCACGCTCGCCGCCCAGCGCACCTCCGGGCCCCAGGGGCTCTCGCCCAGGCGGTCGAAGAGGTGCTCCGGAGGCTCGCCGTCCGGTCCGAGGGCCAGGACGTTGAGGCTGTAGCGGCGCCGGTTGCCCCCGGGCCGGGAGGAAACCACCTGGAAGGTGGCGGCGATCGGCACCTCGTGGCCGCGCCGATCGCTCACCCGGTAGAAGCCGGCGCTCACCTGCCCGTGGAGGCGGTAGCCGGCGATCCGGTCCCGGTAGACCGCGAGGAGCTGGGAGAGGAGCTCCTCCCCCGGCACCGGGACCGCCACCACCTGGGACGTCCGCTGGTAGAGGTCGCCGGCCCGCGGGTCGTGGCGCTCCACGAGCCACTGGGGGAAGTCGACGAACCGCGGCACCCCGGAGGGTCCGTAGCCGGCGAAGGTGGCGCGCGGGGAAGGGAGCGCGGCGTGCTCGCACTCGGCGCCCTCGCAGCGCAGGCAGTAGACCCGGCCGGGCCGGAAGGCGCTCCGGTGGTGGAGCAGGCCGTCGATTCCCGCGCCGATCGCCTCCTGGAGCTCCCGGGCGGCCCGCTCCACCGCGGCCCGGTCCGAGTCCCGGTCGGCGGAGAGGGGCAGGGCGAGGGGGAGCTCCAGGCCCTCGCGGCTGCCGCTCACCATGTGCCCTTGCGGGTGGAGCCGCAGCCGCTCCCGCGCCGCCTCGGCGAGCAGCTCGAGGGCGCGGCGGATCCGTTCGTCGTCGATGGGTGGGTGCGAAGCGGGCATCCGTTCAAGGATAGGCCATGGAGGCGGATTGGGGCAGGGAGTCTGCTAGCCTTCCGCGCCATGGTGGCTCACGCGGATGGACCCGGGCGGCCGGACCGGCCGGAGGGCAGGCCCGAGGAGGACCGGGTCCGCGACTACCTGACCGGGCTCCAGGACCGGATCACCGCGGCCCTCGAGGAGGAGGACGGCGAGCGGTTCCGGGAGGATGCGTGGGAGCGGCCCGCCGGCGGGGGAGGGCGGTCGAGGGTGCTGGAGGGGGGCGGCCTGTTCGAGAAGGCGGGCATCAACTTCTCGGAGGTGGCCGGCGAGGGTCTGCCGGCGTCGGCGACGGCCCGCCGGCCGGAGCTGGCCGGCCGGAGCTTCCGGGCGATGGGGGTCTCCCTGGTGCTCCATCCGGAGAACCCCCACGTGCCCACCTCCCACGCCAACGTGCGGTTCTTCCTGGCGGAGAAGGCGGGCGAGCCCCCGGTCTGGTGGTTCGGCGGCGGGTTCGACCTGACGCCCTACTACCCGTTCGAGGAGGACGCCCGCCACTGGCACCGGGTGGCGCGGGAGGCGTGCACGCCGTTCGGCGAGGACGTCTATCCCCGGTTCAAGGCCTGGTGCGACGAGTACTTCTACCTGCAGCATCGCGAGGAGGCGCGGGGGGTGGGCGGGCTGTTCTTCGACGACCTGGACGAGTGGGGCTTCGAGCGCTGCTTCGCGTTCATGCGGTCGGTGGGGGATGCGTTCCTGCCCGCCTACCTGCCGATCGTCCGCAAGCGGCGGGGGATCGCCTGGGGGGAGCGCGAGCGGGAGTTCCAGCTCTACCGCCGGGGCCGCTACGTGGAGTTCAACCTGATCTACGACCGGGGGACCCTGTTCGGGCTCCAGTCGGGCGGGCGGACCGAGTCGATTCTCATGTCGCTGCCGCCCCTGGTGCGGTGGGACTACGACCGGCATCCGGAGCCGGGGAGCCGGGAGGCGCGGCTGACGGAGATGCTGAAGCCGCGGGACTGGCTGGGGTGAGGGGGCTCGCCCCACCGGCTTCAGCCGGCCGGGGCGGGGAGAGGGGCCGAAGACCCCGGGGCAGACCCGCGGGGCTCTTGCCACGGCGCCGGTCCTGTGCGATCGTCGGCACCCCCGTTCCGGGTCGAACCGATCATGAAAGGAGTGCTCTCGTCATGATGCATCGTCTGTGCGCGTCCCTCCGCTCCGCGCCGGCCGCCGTCGTCCTGGTCTGCGTGGCGATCCTCTCGCTCGCCGCCCCGG
>JASFUJ010000058.1:0-9510 GCA_050050355.1 Acidobacteriota bacterium | reverse complement strand
CCGTGACCAGGGCCAGGAGGCCGAGGAGCAGGAGCAACCGCGCCGGCGTGCCCGTCCGCGGCAGGGTCCCGACCACGTGCTCGTAGCTCCAGCCGGCCGGCAGGTTGACCGGCAGCTTCAGGCTCCGTCGCGTCGCGTCCGCCGGCCGCGTCGGCGTCCGGTCCACCGCCACCAGGCTCGTGTGCTTCGACACCAGGTGGTGCCGCAGAGCCACGTCCACCACCTCCGCGCGCACCACGTCCGCCGGCGCCCCGGCCACGCCCTGGTCCATCAGCGCCCCGATCTTGCGCCGCGCCCACAGCTTCGCCACCCCCGGGCGAGGCTCCGCGCGATCGAGCCCCCGCTCGAAGCGCCACGGCACGCTCCCCCGGCTGCCCTGCACCCGCACCGTCGCATCGCTGCCGTTCCACACCGACGGCAGCCGCGCCGCCACCACCACCGGCTCCCCCCGGTACAGGTCGGGCACCCGCTCGGGCCAGGTCTCGGCGGCCGGGTCGCTCCACTCCACCTCCAGGTCGGTCAGCACCGGGCTGTCGATCTTGCCGAACAGCTCCTCCATCTTCGGCGCCACCTCCTCCGGCCGCCCGATGTAGGTGAACGTCCCCCGGCCGAAGTCGGCCGCCCGCCGCATGAAGTGACCGTTGGGCGCCGAGCCGATCCCCACGGTGAACAGCCGGGTCTCCCCCAGGTCCTCGTGGATCGCCCGGAAGAGCTGGGCCTCGTTGCCCACGGCGCCGTCGGTGATGAAGATCACCTGCCGCACCACCGGCTCCGCGGAGCGTGCGTGCCGCCCCCCGCGGAGCGCCCGCCGGACGGCCGGGAGCATCATGGTGCCGCCACCGGCCTCCAGGTCCCCCACGAACAGCCGCGCCATCTCGAGCGCCCGGGGATCGGCGGGCAGGCTCTCCGGGAACAGGCTCTCGGTGTCGTCGGCGAAGCGGATCACGTTGAAGCTGTCCTCCGGGCGGAGCCGGTCGAGGGCGAACCGCAGGGCCCGGCGGGCCTGCGCGATCGACGGGCCGTGCATGGAGCCCGAGGTGTCGATGACGAAGACCGTCTCCCGGGGCAGCGGCCGCTCCCGGCGGCGCTCCGAGGGCGGCAGGACCATGAGCAGGGCGTAGGTCTCGCCGTCCACCTCCTCGGTGAACAGCGCCGCGCCGGGCTCGCGCCCCACCGCCGGCGCCCACTCGAGGACGAAGTCCCGGTCGGCGGGGACGACCGGCGGCCGGCCGCCGTCGAGCGCGTCCGGGCCGCCCGCCACCCGCAGGCCCTGCCCCGGCGCGGCGCGGATGCGGTACCCGCTCGGACCGCGGCGGGAGACCACCAGGGCGTGGGAGCTGCTGCCCAGGCGGTCGACCGGGAAGCCGGCGTCCAGGTCGACGGTGAGGGTCACCGGGTTGAGCGGGTGGTCGGGGTCGATCGAGGCCGGGTGGGCCACGGGGGCGGTGATCCGCTCCGCGTCCGGCACCGGGGAGGCGACGGTCCGGAGGGTCCGGGCCGCCGGGTCGAGCCCCGTCTGCCGGAGGACCCCGGTCAGGCTCCGGTTCAGGGTTCCATTCAGGGTCCGGGCCAGCCGGCCCGAGCCGGGCACGCCGGGAATCCCCCCGGGCACGAACCGGGGCGGGGCGACCAGCGGCAACCGGAGCGAGAAGATCCCGCTGTCCGCGCCCTGGTAGCGCAGCTCCTCCTGGTAGTGGATCACCACCTCCACCGTCTCGTCCGGCCCCAGGTTGGCCACCGAGGTGGTGAACAGGTTGGGCCGCTCCTGCTCCACCAGGCTCGCCTTGCGGCCCTCGGCCCGGGCCCGTTCGTAGGTCCGCTTCGCCTCCTCCCGCTCCTGGATCTCGCCCTCGATCACCCGGTCGCCGATCACCATGTGCAGGGTGTCGACGGCGGAGCGCTCGGGCAGGGGGAAGACGTAGACGCCCTCGACCCAGGCGTCGGTGGGGTTGTGGAAGCGCTGGCGGACCTCGGTGCGGGCCAGCATGCCGGTGACCCGGACGTGGATGGCGGTCTCCAGGTTCGGGGCCGGCAGGTAGACGCCGTCGACCTCGGTGGCGAAGAGGAGGCTGCCGCCGCCCACCTGCTCCAGGGTGGTGGGTCGGCCGAGGCGGTCGTAGCCGGCGGGGCGCCGGTCGGCCGGCGGGTTCGGGCCCGAACCGGGGCCCGAACCGGGGCTCGACCCGGGGCTCGGATCCGGGCCGGACACTCCCGGTGGCGGGTCGCCGTGCCAGTCCCGCTCCGGAGGGGCCGAGCCGGGCTGGCCGGGCTGGCCGGGCTGGGCGAGCTGGGCGGGCAGCGGGGCGGCCAGCAACGCGGCCAGGATCGGGACGGCGAGGAGCAGGGCGAGGACGGTGCGAGGGGATGCGGTCATCGGGGCGCCTCCTGTTCGGTCCGTGGATCGGGGTTCGTCGGCCACGGGGTCATTCGACCGGACCGGCCCGGCCGGGGCGGGGCGGAAGGGAGGAGATCCGGAGGCGGAATGTGGCGATCCCGTGCAGGGGGCGGGGGCGCCCCCTGCCCCTCGCGAGGGGGGAAGGGGGACAGGGACGGGGAATGGCGGCCGGGTGGAGGGCTCCGGGGAGGCGTTCGTCGGGAGCGGTCCGGGGGCTCCCGGCCTCCGGCGCAGCTCCGCCTGGTTGGACTTCGGCCGCGGGGCTCCGCCTGCCGGCGCCTCGCGGACGAGCGGGCGTGCCCTGCGGACTGGCCTGCCAGGTCCGCGGGCGCCGACACCTCCAGTCGGGAGCCCCCGGACCGCTCCACGTGCAACCGTTCGTTGCCGGAGGGGGATGACAGCCGGGTGGAGGGCACCCGGGGTTGCCGGGGAGTCCGTCATCCCCCCCGGGGCTCGTGGAGTGATCTGGCGTAGCCCCGGGGCTTGTCCCCCGGGGAGGGGGGGGGGCAACCGGAGGCATGCCGGAAGCGTTCCGGAGTGGTAGATTTCCCCCCGTGCAGGCACCCCCGCAGAGCGGCACCATCGCCCTGGTGGACGACGAGAAGAACATCCGGGAGACCGTGGGCCTGGCCCTCCGGCGGGAGGGTTACACGGTCGAGGGCTATGCCGACGGCCTGGCGGCGTGGGAGGCCTTCGAGCGAGAGCTTCCGGACCTGGTGATCCTGGACATCCTCATGCCCCGCCTCGACGGCCTGGAGCTCTGCCGCCGGCTGCGGGCACGGTCGGAGGCGCTGCCGATCCTGTTCCTCACCTCGAAGGACGAGGAGTTCGACCGGGTCCTCGGGCTGGAGCTGGGGGCGGACGATTACCTGGTGAAGCCGTTCTCCCTGCGGGAGCTGGTGGCGCGCGTCCGGGTGCTGTTCCGGCGCCTGGCGCTGGCGCGCGCCGGCCGCGCGGAACGGTCCGCGAACGGGACGGGCACCGAGGGCACGATCGAGGCCGGGCCGTTGACCCTCGACCTGGATCGCCACGAGGCCCGGTGGGCGGAGACGCCCCTCGGCCTGACGGTGACCGAGTTCCGCGTCCTGCGCGCCCTCGCCCGGCGGCCGGGGCACGTCAAGACCCGCACGCAGCTCCTGGACGAGGCCTACCCGGACGACGCCTACGTGGCCGAGCGGACCGTCGACAGCCACATCAAGCGCCTGCGACGCAAGATCGAGCGGGCGGTGGCCGCCTCCGGCCGAGCCGGCGACGGCGACCCCATCGAGACGGTCTACGGCCTCGGATACCGGTTCCGGTCATGAGCCGGCCGTCCCTCGCGCTCCGCGTCCGGCGTCTGCTGGCCCGCCTGCCGGCGCGGCTGCTGGCGTTCAACCTGCTCCTGGTGCTGGTGCCGATCACCGGGCTGTTCTACTTCGGGCTCCACGAGCTCCTGGGCCGCTATGAGCGGCGGCTCCTGGACGCCCAGGAGCGCTCCATGGCACAGCAGGGGCGGCTGCTGGCGGCGGCCCTGTCCGAAGGAGCGGACGGAGCCGACGGAGCGGACGCCGCGGCGGGCTCCGCCGGGACGGCACCGGACGGCGCCCGCGCGTCGACCGGTCCGGCCGGTCCGGCCCGTCCGGCCGCACTCTCCGCGGAGCAGGCGGAGCGCATCCTGGTCGGGCTCGAGCAGCGGCTGACGGCGCGCCTGCGGGTGTACGACGCCGACGGCGAGCTGCTGGCGGACTCCGCGACCCTCGGCCCCCGCCGGGACCAGCTCGGCGAGGCCGTGGAGGCCGGCGACGACGGGAGCTCGGCCGAGTCCTGGCTCTACCGGCTCGGCGCCGCACCGTTCCGCATCGCCCGGCGCTGGTTCGGGGACGGCGCCGCCGGACCCGGGTCCGCCGCTGGGGCCGGCAGCGCGCGGGGCGACGGCCGGCCCCGGGAGACCCCCCCGGAGATCCGGGCCGCCCTGGCCGGCCGCTACGGCGCCCGGGCCCGGCCGACGCCCGGGGACCAGCGCTCGCTCACCCTCCACGTGGCGATCCCGGTCCGGGGCGGGGCCGGCGGCGATCTCGTCCTCGGGGCCGCCCAGGCGTCCCAGTCCACCTACCGGATCCTCGAGGAGCTCCGCCGGGTGCGGCTCTCGTTCTTCGAGATCTTCCTCGTGTCCCTCGCCGGGGCGGCGCTGCTCTCGGTGGTGGCGGCGGCCACCATCGCCCGGCCGATCCGGCGCCTGCGCTCCGAGGCGGCGACGCTGGTCGACCGGCGGGGGCGGCTACGGGGGACCTTCAGCGGCTCCGACGCGCAGGACGAGGTCGGCGACCTGGCCCGCACCCTGGAGAACCTCTCGCACCGGATCGAGGGGCACGTGCGCTTCGTCGAGGCGTTCGCCGCGGACGTCTCCCACGAGCTCCGGAACCCGCTCACCTCGATCCGCGCCGCCACCGAGCTGCTGGAGGACGCCGACGATCCGGAGGAGCGCCGCGCCCTCCTCGCCACCGCCGCCGCCGAGGTGGCGCGCATGGAGCGGCTGCTGGCGGCGGTCCGCGAGATCAGCCTGATCGACTCCCACCTGGACGAGGAGCTCTCCGACGAGCCGGGCGGGCGCGTCGAGCTGGGCGGCCTGCTGGAGGGCCTCGCCGAGGCGATCCGGTTGCGCTCCCCGGAGGGGACGGCGCTCGTCCTCGACCTGCCGCCGGAGCCGGTGGAGGTCCGCGGCGCACCGGAGCGCCTGGCGCAGGTGGTCGAGAACCTGATCGACAACGCCCTCGGCTTCTCCCCGGCCGGCGGGGAGATCCGGGCCCGGCTGGCCGTCGAAGGAGACCGGCAGGCCCCGGAGGCGGTGCTCACCGTCTCCGATCGGGGTCCCGGGATCCCGCCGGAGCACCTGGACCGGGTGTTCGACCGGTTCTTCTCGTACCGACCGGACGGCGACGAGGGCGATGGCCGGGCGGGTGCCGCGCACGGGGACCGGGTTGGCGCTGCGCACGGTGACCGGGCGGGTGCTGCGCACGGTGACCAGGTTGGTGCTGCGCACGGTGACCAGGTTGGTGCTGCGCACCACGTGGGCCTCGGCCTGTCGATCGTCGCGGCGATCGTCGAGGCCTACGGCGGCAGCGTCCGGGCCCGCAACCGCCCCGGCGGAGGTGCGGAGCTCGAGATCCGGCTGCCCGCGCGCGGCGGCCCCACCCCCGACCCGACACCGGACGAGGAGTAGACCCGTGCCCCGATCCCCCTCCGCACCCCGGTCCGTCCGCTCGCTCGCCCTGGCGGCCCCGATCGCCCTGCTGGCCCTGGCCGGGGGCCTCGCTCTCGGATCCGGCCCGGCGGTCCTCCGGGCCGAAAGCCCCCCCGACGCCGGGCCCGACGCCGAGACCCGCGCCCTGCCCCTCAAGATCGTCCCGGCCGGCGTCGAAGAGGTCCACCTGATGCCCGCGGAGGAGGGCGAAGGCCCCGGCCACGTCTACCGGGTGGTCTACCGGGGAGGGCGCACGGAGCACCTGACGCCGGACGAGTTCGCCGCGCTCCTGTACACGGAGTACTACGGCCGCAACCGGCTGTTCGCGCTGTTCAACATCACCTCGCCCGTCGGCATCGCCTGGGTGGGGCTCGGCTTCCTCGGCCAGATCCTGTTCAGCGGCCGGATGCTGGTCCAGTGGCTGGCCAGCGAACGCAGCCGCCGCTCCGTGGTGCCGGTGGCGTTCTGGTGGATGAGCCTGGCCGGGGCGACCATGCTGCTGGTCTACTTCGTCTGGCGCAAGGACATCGTCGGCGTGCTCGGCCAGGCCACCGGCTGGTTGATCTACCTGCGCAACCTGCGGCTGATCTACCGGGCCGGGTCCGAGGAGGCGCCGGTGGGCCGCTGAGACCCGTCCTCCCGCGAGTCCACCCACCGGGCCATCCCGGCCGCCGCCAGCACCAGGAGCGCGGTCATCAGCCAGCTCCCCTCCGGGCCGTAGGCCGCGCCGGTCGCCCACCCGGGGCCGTCCACCGCGAAGTCGAGCATCCCGTTCACCCGCACACCGCTCATGGGGACACCCAGGACGCTCGCCATGGCGAAGTTCCACGCCCCGTGGCCGGCCATGACCGGCCACAGGGAGCCGGTCGCCTCCACCGCCGCGGAGAAGACGATTCCGAGCAGGAACGTGTTGACCAGGCCGGCCGGCTCGATCCCGGGGTTCCTCATGTGGAGCACCGAGAAGACGAGGGAGGTGGCGCCGGCGACCGTGGCCCAGCTCCAGCGCTCCCGCAGCGCCCGGTAGACGTACCCCCGGAAGACCCATTCCTCGAGGCCGCTCTGGATCAGGAACCCGAGGCAGTAGAGGGCCAGGACCACCAGGCCGCCGCCGGTACCGCTCAGCCAGGCGGGGATCCAGGCCGGGCCCGTCGCGGGGTCGAACCCGAAGCTCTCCGACAGGCCATCGAAGCGGAGCTCCGCGGGCACTGCCGCCACGACGATCCAGAGGCCGAGGAGCCCCAGGGCCGCACCGGCGCCCCAGGCCGCCTCCCGCGCCACGCCGGCCGCCCCGTCCGCCGGCCAGCGCACGCCGATCGAGCGCAGGGGGCGCCGGTCGAGGGTGCGCAGGAAGATCAGGGTCGCGGAGACCATGACCGGAGCCAGGCAGACGAACACGAACAGCAGGGCCGAGACCGGGATCTCCCCGTCGACCAGGATCGCCGGCCCCAGCCCGCTCAGCACCGCCCAGATCATCAGCGCCGGCAGACCGACCAGGATCTGGAGGATCAGGAACGCCAGCAGATACAGCCCGACCCGGGTCAGCGGGTGAACCAGCGGGGTTCCGGCCGACGGATCCCGGGTCTCGTCGTCGTGGCGTTCTTCGTCCATCGCGGCTGGAGGTTACCGCAGGTACCCCTCACCCCCGGGCCTGGTTCGGCCGGCTGAAGCCGGCCGCTTCGAGCCGGACCGTCACCATCGAACCCCTTACGACCGAAAGGGCCGGCCCCGCCATCGACCGGTGACCCGCGGAGCGGGCCGGGGGCTCCCGGCCGCAGGTGTCAGCGCCCGCGGACCTGGCAAGCCACTCCGCAGGGTACGCCCGACCCGTCCGCGACGGCGCTGGCAGGCGGAGCCACCCGGCCGAAGCTCGACCGGGCGGAGCCGAGCCGGAGGCCGGGAGCCCCCGGTCCGCTCCCGGCGAACCCCCGCCGGAGCCCTCCACCCAACCGCCATCGAACCCTCCGGCACCCCCTCACCCCGGCCCTCTCCCCGCAGGGGGAGAGGGGGGCGGGCGGCAGAGCGGCGAGCGGCGGATGGGCGGAGCGGACCGGGGGCTCCCGGCCGCAGGTGTCAGCAACCACGGTACGATCGGCCCGATGCCCGCGACGCCCACCTCCCAGGACTCCAGCCTCCGTCCCCGCGTCGGCCTGGTGGCCGGCTCCGGGCTGTTCGTCCTCATGCTCCTCTCCCCCGCCCCCGCCGGGCTCGGCACGGCCGGATGGCACACCGCCGCCGTCGGCGTGCTCATGGCCGTCTGGTGGATGAGCGAAGCCCTCCCCATCGCGGTCACCGCCCTCCTGCCGATCGTCCTCTTCCCCGTCCTCGGCGTGGCCCCGGTGGGCGACGCCACCTCCCCCTACGCCAACCCGCTGATCTTCCTCTTCCTGGGCGGCTTCGTCATCGCCCTCGGCATGCAGCGCTGGCACCTCCACCGGCGGATCGCCCTGGTCATCATCCGGGGCGTCGGCACCCGGCCCCGACGGATCATCGCCGGCTTCATGATCGCCTCGGCCTTCCTCTCCATGTGGATCTCGAACACCGCCACCACCATGATGATGCTCCCCATCGGCCTGTCGGTGATCGAGATCGTGACCCCCGAAGGAGAGAGCGCCACCGAGGCGCTCGCCAGGGGCCGGACCTTCGCCCTGGCGCTGATGCTGGCCATCGCCTACGCGGCGTCGATCGGCGGCGTGGGCACGATCATCGGCAGCCCGCCCAACGCCCTGATGGTCGGCTTCATGGACCAGACCTACGGCGTCGAGGTGAGCTTCCTCCAGTGGATGGGCGCCGGCACCCCCCTCGCGGCGCTCGGCCTGGCGCTGAGCTACCTGGTACTGGTGCACTTCGTCTTCCCGGTACGCCTGGACGACGTCCCGGGCGGCGGGGACTTCATCCGGGACGAGCTCCGCCGGATGGGACCCATGAGCGGCCCGGAGAAGGGCGTCGCCGTGATCTTCGGGCTGACCGCGACCCTGTGGGTGACCCGGCCGCTGGTGGAACGGATCCTCCCCGGGATCTCCGACACCGGGATCGCCCTGTTCGGCGCCACCCTGCTCTTCCTGGTGCCGGTCGACTGGCGGCGCGGCGAGTTCCTGCTCGACTGGGCCCGGGCGCGCAAGCTCCCGTGGGGCATGCTGCTCCTCTTCGGCGGCGGCCTGTCGCTGGCCTCGGCGGTCCGGGCGACCGGCCTGGCCGGGTGGATCGGCGGGCGCCTCCAGGGGCTCGAGGCCCTGCCGGTGCTGCTGATCGCGCTCACCGTGACCGCCACCGTCATCCTGCTCACCGAGCTCACCAGCAACACGGCCACCACCGCCACCTTCCTGCCGATCGTCGCCTCCGTCGCCGTCGGCCTGGGCGAGAACCCCCTGCTCTTCCTGGTGCCCGCCACCCTGGCGGCGAGCTGTGCCTTCATGATGCCGGTGGCGACCCCGCCGAACGCCATCGTCTACGGCAGCGGGTACGTGACCATCCCGCAGATGGTCAGGGCGGGGATCTGGCTGAACGTGCTGTTCCTGGCGCTGATCGGGGTGCTGGCCTACACGCTGCTGCCGTGGGTGATGGGGGTGGAGCTGGGAACGGTGCCCGCGTGGGCTCAATCGAGTCCGTGAGGTGGGATGCCTGCGGCATCCATCCGGCCGCCGCAGAGGGCGGCCGCTTCACAGGAGGGTCCGATGCCAGACGTCCGGATCGAAGCAGGGTTCGACACCAACCATCCGGATCGAACGAGGGCTCGATGCCGACCCTCCGGATCGAACGAGGGCTCGATGCCGACCCTCCGGATCGAAGCGGCCGCCCTCCGTGGCGGCCGGGATGCGAGCGGAGCGAGCCACCCTACTCCGGCGCCGGCACGTTCCGCTCCAGCTCCCGCAGCCAGACGTCCGCCTCGGAGTCGCTC
>JASFUJ010000057.1:0-9547 GCA_050050355.1 Acidobacteriota bacterium | reverse complement strand
GCCCGGACGGGCCTCGTCACGCCCCTGCGCTCGTCCGAGGCGCGGCGCCTGTGGCTTCTCCCGGAGCGGACGGTGGACGAGGTGGACGCCGCGCTGGCGGCGCTCCGCGCTCTCGGCCCGCCACCGGAGGAGCGGCGCCTCCGGGAAGCCCTCCTCCGCGCCTCCGCCGGCCTCCGCGGCGAGGCGGCCGAAGGGCTCCGCACCGATCTCGCCGAGCGGCCCTCGGCGGAGGGGTTCCTGCTCCAGGGTGCGCTCCAGCTCGAGGCGGAGCTCCCGGCGGCCGCCCGCCGCAGCTTCCTCGAAGCCGCCTGCCACGCCGAACGGGCCGGCCTGATCCACGAGGCGGCGCGCGGCCTGGAGGCCGCAGAGCGGCTCCTGAACCGGCAGGGACGCGACTGACGCGGAGCCGCCCCGTCTCAACCTTTCGCCGCGGATCGGTTCTTTCCGGACGAACTCCGAGGAAGGAGACCGAACCATGAAACCCCTGGAATCTTCCGCCCCACCCCGCCGGCGCCCGCGCCGGCTTCCGGCGTGCCTCCTGCTGACGGCGGCCGCCGCCCTGTTGCTCTCGATCGCGACCCCGCTCCGTGCGGATCCGGGTGCACTCTCCGCGCGCGCCGTCAACGACGCCCTCGGCCTGCTGGCCGACGACCGGCCGGAGCGGGCGTCGGCGGAGCTCGAGCGGCTGCTGACCAGAGCCCGCGAGGCGGGCGACGACCGGGCCCGCGGCATCCTGCTGTGGGGACTCGCCTCGACCCGCATCGAGCAGCGGCGCTACGCCGAAGCGGCGGAGCTCGCCGCCGCGGGCGCCGGCGCCTGGGAGCGCGTGGGCGACCCGTCGTGGCGCCGGAGGTGCGAACGGCTGGCGGCCGCGGCCCGGGAGCTGGAGCGGTCCCTCCCCCCCGGGGCTGACCGGACCGACCGGACCGGACCGGCCGACCCGATCCTGCGCGTCCGCTTCCTCCAGCAGCTCGGGCTCCTGGAGCTGGCCCAGATCCGCCCCGGCGCGGCCCTGCGCCGCTTCGACGACGCCCTGCAGAGAGTCGACGAGGACGAGCACCCCGTGGAAACGGCCGGCCTGAGCCTGTCCCGGGGCCTCACCCTCCTGCTGCTGCGGCAAAACGAGGCCGCCGTCGCCGACCTGGACCGCTTCTCCGGGATCCTCCGGCGCGAGGCGCCCGAGCTCGTCCCGCTGATGAGCCAGTTCGTCGACGTTCTGCTGGCGTTCGGCGCGGGCGACCTGGATCTGGTCCTCGAGCGGATCGAGGCCATGGGGCGCACCTACGGTGATCACCTGCCGCCGGTCTTCTCCGACTTCTTCGAGCTCTCGTCCCTGGTCCGGACCGAGCGGTGGGACGAGGCGTCCTCGCTCTGCGAGACGATCGTGAACCGGAGCCCCGCCGGCGAGACCGGGAGCTCCCTGGCCGCGTTCCAGGCGACCCAGAAGGCCCTCTGCGCCGTGATCCGCGTCGCGAGAGCCTCCACCGGGGACGGCGGGGGCGAGCTGCCGGTGCTGGAGCTCCTGAGCCTGGTCCACCACCTGCGGGTGGCGATCGAAGAGCAGCCCCCGGTCGTGCAGGAGGCGCTCCGGAGCCTGCTCGGCAACCTGACCTCCATCGTGACGGACGGCGGAGGCGGCGACGGCGACCGCGCACCGTCGGGCGAGTCGGTCGGCCGGACCATCGAGAGCGTCCAGAAGCTGCTGGGAGACGCGGCCTCGCCCGGCCTGCGCGCGGGGCTCGACAGTCTGCTGACCGTGGTCCTGCGCTCGCTGATCACCTCGGAGGCCGGGAGCGACGACCCCGCGGTCACGTTCGAGCACGCCGAGCAGGTCCGGGCCCGGGAGTTCCTGGACCGGCTGGTGGGCGTCGAGCCGGGCACCGGCAGCGACGGCGCGACCCGGGAACGGATCGCCGCGCTCCGCCGGCGCCGGGACGCCCTCGAGGCCCGGCTCGGCGAGCTCTCCGGAGCCTCGTGGGAGGGTGCGCCCAGCTCCACGCCGAGCTCCGTCCCGGACGGGGAGACCGAGTCCCTCCGCGCCGAGCTGGCCGGGGTCCGGCACGACCTGGACGCCGCCTTCCGCCGCATCGCCCTGCGACGGACCGCCGCCGCGCGGGTGGAGCCGGTCTCCCTCACCGGGATCCGCCGCGCCCTGGGCGACGACGTGACCCTGGTGGCCTTCCTCACCTTCCCTTCGGAGAACGACGACACGCTCGCCTGGGTGGTGGACTCCGAGGAGCTCCACCAGCGCACCCTGCCGGTCCGGGCCGACGAGCTGGAGCGGCGGATCCGGTACTTCCGCCGCCTGCTCGAGACCCGCGACGAGCTCGGCGCCCTGCCCGAAGAGCTGTACCGGGACCTCTGGTCCCCGCTGGAGGATCTGATCGCCACGCGGCGGGTGCTGCTGGTCCCCCACGGCCCGCTCCAGGAGCTCCCCTTCGCCGCCCTGCGGCGGCCCGCGGACGGCCGCTGGCTGGTGGAGAGGCACACGCTGCTGCGGGTGCCGAGCGCCACCGCCTACGCCCGGCTCCGGGACCGCCCTGCCGGCGCAGAGGACTCCGTCCTGGTGCTCGGCGACCCCGACGGCAGTCTGCCGGCCGCCCGGTCCGAGGCCCACGACGTGGCCGCCCTCTGGAGCGTGCGTCCCCTCCTCGGAGCGGACGCGAGCGAGGCGGCGTTCCGGCGGCGGAGCCCGGACGCCCGGGTGATCCACCTGGCGTCACACGGCGTCGCCGGCCACCACGACCCCCTGTTCAGCCGGCTGCTGCTGGCCGCCTCGGCCCCCTCGGGCCCCTCGAGGAGAGCTCCCGACGACCCGAGACGGGACGGCCGGCTGGAGCTCCACGAGGTCATGGAGGAGCTGGACCTGCGCGGAACCGAGCTGGTGGTGCTCTCCGCCTGTAGCGCCGGCGCCGGCCCCCGGACCGGCGGCGACGAGGTGACCAACTTCGCCCGCGCCGTGCTGCTCTCCGGCGCGCGCTCGGTGGTCACCGCGGCCTGGCCGGTGGAGGACCGGGCCACGGCCCGCCTGATGGTCGACCTCCACCGACACCTGAAGGCGGGGGGCGACGCCGCGGAGGCCTTGCGCCGAGCCCAGGGGGCGGCGATCGAAGCCGCCGAGCCCGCCCACCCGGCCGACTGGGCGGCGTTCGCCGTCCACGGCGCACCTCAACCTTTCCCGCCCGGGCGGGTCCATGACGAGGAACGACCTGGAAGGAGCACGACCCGTGGAGATGATCGGACGTCAGATCGGTAGCTGGATCCTGGAACGGGAGCTGGGCCGCGGCGGGATGGGGGCGGTCTTCCTGGCCCGCCACGCCAGGCTCGGCACCCCCGCGGCGGTCAAGGCCCTGTCCCCCGCCCTCGGCGTGGAGCCCGGCTTCCGGGACCGCTTCGAGCGGGAGGCTGAGGTGCACGCCGGCCTCCGCCACCCCCACGTGGCGCGGGTGCACGACTACCTGGAGGAGGACGACCGCTGGTTCCTGGTGATCGAGTACCTGCCGGGCGGCAGCCTGGCCGACCTGCTCGCCGACCTCCCGGCCAGCGGCGCGGCGGCGGCGCCGCACCGCGCGGTGGGCTGGATTCGCCAGGCCCTCGCCGGTCTGAGCCACGCCCACGAGCACGGAGTGGTCCACCGGGACGTCAAGCCGGCGAACCTGATGCTCGACGAGCACGGCGCCGTCAAGGTGAGCGACTTCGGCATCGCCCGGCCGGCGGCGGGCACCCAGCTCACCTCGACCGGCATGTCCCTCGGCACCCTCCAGTACATGAGCCCCGAGCAACTGGACGCCCCCGACCGGGTGGACCGCCGGGCCGACCTCTACTCCACCGGCGTGGTGCTCTACGAGCTCCTCGCCGGCCGCGTGCCCTTCGACGGCGAGACCCCCTCCCAGATCTTCCGGGCCCACCTGACCGACGAGCCGCCACCGCCGATCCGGGAGCTCCGGCCCGACCTGGCCGCGACCCTGGACCCGGCCCTGGAACGGATCGTCCTACGGTCCCTGGAGCGGGATCCGGAGCGCCGGTTCCAGAGCGCCGGGGAGATGCGCGACGCCCTGGCGCCGTTCGAAGAGGACCGGCCCGAGGCCGGCGGGACCGTGGGCACGGTGCTGTGGACGTCCACCTCCGCCGCGCCGACGGCCGCTCCCCCGACGGCCGCGCCGCCTCCCGACCCCCATCGGACGCGGCGGCTGACGATGGCCGCCGCCGCGCTGGTGATCGCGCTCGGTCTCGCCGCGGCCGGCGCCCTGGTCTTCACCGGGAACGAGCCGGTGGCTCCGGACGGACCGACCGCACCGGATCCGCCCCTCGGAGGGATCGTCGAGGACGGTCTCCGAGAGGGTGCGACCGGGGTCTCCGAGGAGCGGCTCCGCGAGGGCGCCCGCGAGGCCTCGTCCCGCGCCGAAGAAGCGACCGGCGCTGCCGAGGCCGCCCGCGCCGCGCTCGAGCGTGCCAGGCGCGCCGCCAGCCGGGCCAAGGACGCCCTCGGGCGGGTGCTCGAGGCCCGCGAGCTCCCGGTGGCGTCCGGTGCCGCCCGCGAGGCCCGGCAGGCCGCCCGGACCGCCCTCCGGGAGGCCGAGACGGTGAGCGGTCACGCCGCCACGGCGCGGCAGGCCGCCGAGGCCGCGGGCTCGGCCGTCGAAGAGCTCGGCGCCCTGCGGGTCGCGCGCGCCCACCCGCTCCACTCCGTCCTCCTGCTCGCCGCCGTCCCGACGACCCGCGGCGGCGGGAGCTCCTCCTTCGCCGAGACCGCGCGCCAGGCGGCCGAGGAGGCCCGTCGGGCTGCAGAGGAGGCCACCAAGGCGGAGAAGGAGGCCGAGCTCCACGCCGAGATCGCCGAGCGGTCCTCGGAGGAGGCCGCCTCCGCCCTGGAGCGGCTCCGGCCGATGCTCGAAGGGCGACCCGGACAGGACGCGGCGGGACTGCTGCCGCCCCACCCGGGCCCCCTGCCCGAACAACCGGTGGTGGCGGTCGTGGCCACCGGCGATCCGGTGTTCGCGGCCCCGCTCGAGGAGGTGCTGGAGCGGCGCCTGCGCCGGGCCGGCTTCGACGTCCAGGACGAACGGGGCGTGCCGGAGCTCGACCGGCTGCTGCGGGACCGGGGGGCGGACGCCGATCCGGAGGAGATCGGCGAGCTCCTGGTGGAGGACGGCTTCCACGTCCTGGTGCTCGCCCCGGTGGAGATCGGCGACCGGAAGCAGGCCAGCCTCCTCGGGGTGGACGGCTCGATCTCCTTCGGCCAGACCCGAATGAACGCCTACCTGCTGCCGGCCGACCGGCGCCTGGGTCGCGGCTGGCGCGAGCGGGTCGAGTACTCGGAGCTCAACGCCGGACCCAAGGCGGAGCAGGCCCTGATCGGCGCCACCCGGGACCTGGTGGGGGAGATCCGCGAGGGCTGGTCCGGGTTCCGGGACCGGGTGGCCCGGCTGGAGAGGGCCCGGGCAGCCCAGGGGACGGGGAACCGGCCATGAGTGCCCGCCTGGCCCAGACCCTGTACCTGCCCGGAGACGCTCCGGTCGCCGCGGACCACTCCCACGAGCGGATGCTCACCGTCGGCCGGAGCGGCGACAACGACCTGGTGCTGGACGACCCCCGGGTCTCCGGCCGTCACGCCCGCGTTCTGGTGCTCGATGGCCGGGCGATGGTGGAGGACCTGGGCTCGTCCAACGGCACCAGCCTGGGCCGGATCGGACACCGGGTCGACCGCGCCCCCCTCGCCCCCTCCGACACCGTCTACTTCGGCCCGGTCGCCGTCCCGGCGGTGGACATCCTCCGCCGCCTGGAGATCGACGCCCCCGAATCGGCGGAGGGCTCCTGGATCGAGGCGCGCGACGTCTCGATGGCCGCGGGCGGCAAGACCCTGATCGACGGCGTGTCGCTGACCGTCGCGCCGGGCGAGCTGGTCGGCATGATGGGTCCGAGCGGCGCCGGCAAGACCACCCTGCTCAACGTCCTGGCCGGCCTCACCCCGCCCGCCACAGGGCGGGTGCGCTTCGACGGTCTCGACCTCTACCGCCATCACTCCCGCTTCCGGCGCTCGATCGGCTACGTGCCCCAGGACGACGTGATGCACGAGGAGCTCACGGTGCGCCAGGCGCTGCGCTTCGCAGCCCGGCTCCGCCTGCCGCCGGGCTTCCGTGCCGCCGCGCTCGAGCGCCGGATCGACCGGATCCTGGAGCAGCTCGGGATCGACGGCATCGACGACGTGCCGATCGGCTCGCCGGTCAGGAAGGGCATCAGCGGCGGCCAGCGCAAGCGGGTCAACCTGGCCATGGAGCTGCTGACCGATCCGCCCGTCCTGTTCCTGGACGAGCCCACGTCCGGGCTGTCCTCGGAGGACGCGCTCCAGGTGATGAAGGTCCTCCGGGAGCTGGCCGACCGGGGCAAGACCGTCCTCCTGACCCTCCACCAGCCGAGCCTCGAGGCCTACCGGACCCTCGACCGGCTGGTCCTGCTGGGCAAGGAGGCCGGCTCGCCGGAGCCCGGCCGGCTGGTGTACGCGGGCTCCGCCTGGCCCGGAGCCGTCCAGCACTTCGCCCCGGAGGAGCTGTCCCGGCCCCAGCCGTCGCCCGACGCCGTGCTCCGGGAGCTGGGCACCCGGCCGGTCCGCGACTGGGTCGACCGGTGGCACCGGTCTCCGGAGCGCGCCGCCGCCGAGCGGCCGGCCGGCGGCCGGTCCTCCGCGCCGCCGAGATCCGGCCCGGAGACCGACCCCGAGCCGGGGCCGTTCCGGCAGTGGCGCACCCTGGTGCACCGCATGCTCACCATCAAGATGCGGGACCGCTGGACCACCCTGGTCCACGTGGCCCAGGCGCCGCTGATCGCCCTGCTCGTGGTGCTGATCTGGGGAGACGGCAGCACCCTGCCCCCGGAGGCCGGCGCCGCCCAGTGGCGGGAGGCGACCGGCGCGGTGAGCACCAGCCTGTTCTTGACCGTGATCGCGGCCCTCTGGTTCGGCTGCTCCAACGCCGCCCGGGAGATCGTCGCCGAGCAGTCGGTCTACCGTCGCGAGCGGATGGTGAGCCTGGGGATCGTGCCCTACCTCGGCTCCAAGCTCGCGGTCCTCGGCGGCCTGTGCGGTCTGCAGTGCACCGTTCTCCTGGCCATCGTCGGGAGTGGCTGCGGGCTGCAGGCCGGGTGGGGCGCCCTCTTCCCTCCCCTGCTGCTCGCGGCCCTCGCGGGAACCGCCCTCGGCCTGGCTCTCTCGGCGATGGCGCCCAGCTCGGAGGTGGCCATCTACCTGGTGCCGCTGGTCCTGCTGCCCATGGTGATGCTCGGCGGCGCCTTGAAGCCGGCGCCCGAGATGCCGCAGCTCGCCCGGGTGGTCGCCCACGGGGTGCCCTCCCACTGGGCCTTCGAGGGGGTGCTGGGCGCGGAGGCCGAGGCCCGCCCGCCGCTCCCGCCGCCGCGGGCGCCGTCCCCCCGGTACGACGCCGCGGAGGGCCACTTCCCGGAGGCCGGCCGCTCCTCTCCCGCTCTCGTTCTCTGGGTCCTGGCGGGGAACGTCCTGCTGGTCACCGTCGCCATCGGCGCCCTCCTCGTCCTGCGCGACGTGCGTCCATGATCGGTTTGCGGAGCCTCCAGCGGACGGTGATCCTGACCGCCCTGCTGACGGCCGTCGGTGTCCCGGGCGCTCCCGCAGCGCTCGTCGCCGGTGGCCACGCTCTCGGACCTTCGGTCGAGCGCGCCTCCTCCCACGGATTGCTGCGGCGGGCCCTGCTGGCCACCGCCCTCGGCGACCACGGGGCGGCGGCGGGCCAACTGGAAGAGGCCCTTGCGCTCCAGGAGGCAGCCGGCGACCTCCACGGCCGGGCCGAGTGCTCGTGGATGCTCGGCGCCGTACGCTCCCGCCAGGGCCGGCACCGGGAGGCGCTGGAGCTCTACGACCGCGCCCGGGAGCTCTACCGAGAGGCCGACGACCCGATCGGTCTCTGGCTCACCGCCTACGGCACGGCGGAGCTGGAGGGCTGGCTCGGTCACCTGGACACCGCCGAGGCCAGCGCCCGGGCCGGTCTCGACGCCCTCGCCGAGCAGCGTCGCCGCTGCGCGGCCGGCGAGCCCCTGCGCCTCGATTCCCTGGTCGGCTTCGCCTACGCCCTGGGCATCCGCCCGGAGATGGTGGAGAGCGCGCTCGAGGTGGTCCCGCCGGAGACGGTGCTCGACATGCCGGAGACCCTCCAGCGGACCACCCTGGGGGTCCTCCAGCGGGAGCGCGGGGACTGGCGCCGGGCCCTGGAGAACCTGGAACGGGCCCGGGCACTGGCGCAGCGGTCGAGACTGCTGCTGCCGCGGGTGATCAACCGGCTCGGCGAGGTCCATCTGTCCCGGGGGGGCCGGGGCGACCTGGACGCGGCCGAAGCGGCGTTCCGGGAGGCCCGGGAGCTCAGCCGGGACCTCCCGGGTACGGTGGCCGGACTCCTGCGCTGGTTGAACGGCTCGGACGACCGCCGGCGCCCCCGTCGGGAAACTCCCGAGGCTCGAGACTCCGGCGGTGGCTGGTTCGACGGGCTGATGGACGGGCTGGTCGACACCGTCCGGGACGGGGTGGTCCGCGCCCTGCCCGACGTGCTCGACGCCACCGGCGCCTCCGGCATGTCCCCGATCGCCCTGCTGCGGGCCGACGAGCTGCAGGCGCTGACCAACCTGAGCCGGGCTGCGCTCGCCCGGGGCGACCTGGACCGTTGCGAGCGCCTGCTCGGGGAGAGCCGCGACCTGGCCGGGGCCCTGGGCGACGAGGGCGTCGAGCTGGCGCTCGACCTGGAGGCCGCCCGGCTGGCGACCCTCCGCGGCGGGTGGGATGCGGCGGCCCGGGGGCTCCGGGACCTCGTGGACCGGGCCCGCTCCCGAGACCTGCCCCTGCTCGAGGTCCAGGCCCTGGGCGAGCTGGCCACGCTCCGGCTGGCCGAGGGCCGCTTCGAAGAGGCCCTCCGGGGACAGCTCCGGGCCCTGACGCGGGCCGAAGAGCTGGGCCTCGACCGCCGCCGGGCCGCGCTCCTCGGCGCCGTGGCCGAGACCCGGCTGCAGCTCGGCGACGCGGTGACCGCCGCGCGGGAGATCTCCCGGGCGCGCGCGCTCGCCGCGGCGAACGGCGATCGGCCCGTCGAGCTCGATCTGCTGCTCTCCGAGGCCCGTCTGCTGCAGGAGGCCGGCCGCGGCGAGCCCCCGGAGCGGCGCCGCGAGCTGGCGGGTCGCGCGGCCGAACGCTGCGGCCGGGCCGCGACGCTGGCGCGGGACCTCGGCTGGACGATCCGGGAGGCCCAGGCACTCGTCTGCCGGGGAACGCTCCGGGCCGCCGCCGGACGACCGATCGCGGCCCGCCGCGACCTGGAGGCGGCCCTGGACCGGGCCCGGACCGTCGGGGACCGCACCGCCGAGACCGCCGCCCTGCTCGCCCTCGGCGACCTCGCCCTGGGGGAGGACCGCCCGGCGGACGCGGAGCGCCGGTTCCGTCGCGCGGAGGAGCTGAGCCGGAGCCTCGGAAGCTCGGGGTCGAGGACGGAAGGCCCGACTGCGAACGCTGCAGGATCGACCTCGGCGGCTGAAGAAT
>JASFUJ010000056.1:0-9574 GCA_050050355.1 Acidobacteriota bacterium | reverse complement strand
GACCACATGCCGGCGGCGTAGCCTCCGGGCGGAACCAGCAGGGTGGTCGGCACCCCGGGGTTGTCCTCGGCGTCGAAGAACGGGTTGGCCACCTTCACCCACGGGTAGTACAGGACGCCGTAGGTGGAGGTGGGGAGCCCCAGGTCCGTGACGTTCTTCTCGGTCGTGAGCTCCGTGTCCGCCGGGGGATCGATGATCACCATCCGGCTCTTCATCCTCTCGGCGTGGCTGACTGCGCTCTGGATCACCGGCTGGCCGGTGGAGTCCCACGCCTTGCCGGGCAGGCAGAGGATGCTGATGTCCCGGATCTTCTCGAAGGCGGTGAAGACGGCGTCGTAGGCTGCGTCGTTCGCTCCCTCGCCGTCGCCGCCGCCGGAGAGCTCGACCTCGTCCAGCAGGGAGAGGGTCTCCGCCCCGGTGTGGTCGACGGCGCCGTCCGCCTCCCGCAGCAGCAGCGTGGCCGCCAGCGCGCCGCCCGCGGCCACGGAGGAGTCCGCGGTCCGGGTGCCCGAGGTCAGGACCAGCGCGTCGTCCTGCGCCTCCGCCGTGAAGTCGGTGCGCCGGGTGGCGGTCGCTCCGCCGCCCCGCACCTGACTCTGGATCTCGGACGCCACGTCCCCGAGGCTCGCGAACGCCTGGGCCGGCAGCACCACGGTCACCGCCGATGCCGTTCCGTCCAGGGTGAGCTCGAGGGTCCGGTCGGTCTCGGAGGCGGCGGAGAGGTCCAGGCCGACCGCCGAGAGGTCGGCGCTGGTGAGGGTGCCGCGGAAGTTGTCCGCCGGGATCGTGACGTCGGCCCGGGCCTTGATCTCGACCCGGACGTTCTCCGACACCCCGTTGAGCACCCCTTCGATGAACCGGGGGGAGGCGTCGTCGAAGCTCGCGTCCTGGAAGGTCTCGAGCACGGCGAGCTCGCCCCGGTCGTCCTCCCGCCCCACCTCGACCGTGTACAGGGTGGGATCGGCCTCCTTCTGCGTGGCCTTGACGATCAGCCCGTCCCCCCACGTGCCCTGGTTCAGGGCGGAGACCTCCAGCACGTCGGTGGTGCTGCCCGGCACCCCCAGGTAGCCCATCGCCGCGGCCAGTGGAGTGGTCGCGTCGCCCTGGGCCAGGCGCACGATGTAGGCCTTGGTGCCGCCGTTCTGGAAGAAGGCCTTGACGGCGAAGCCCAGGGGGTCCCCCGCGGGCTGCTTGCCCAGGTCTCGGAGACCTCCGTACCGGCGGACGTAGTCGTCGAACTTGAAGATGAGTACCGGGTCGCCCACCGGCCCCTTCGTGGCGTAGCCGACGAAGGCCGCGGTGGAGGTGGAGACCCCCTCGATCGGTTTGGCACCGCTGGGGATCTCCTCGATGTAGACGCCGGGATGGAGGTAGGCAGGCATCGAGGTCCTCCTCGTGTGGGTGGGGTGTGGGTGGGTGCTACGGCTCGGGCATCGTCTCTCTGGAGCCCCCGAGGATCGTTCGAGGTCCTTTGTACGCCTCGTTTGCGCCTTGCGGTGAGTCGTGCCACTGCTCGACTCTTCGGAGTCTCAACGCTTCCGCGTTCGCTGTCTCCTTCCTGGCGATTCGACAGGACGAGCCGACAGGTCTGGTCGATACCACCCGTGTTCGCTGAATTTACTCCTCGTCTTCAAGGTAAGTCAAGTACTCACGTTTCAGCAGCCGCGACGGGGGTGGGGGCGCGCCGGTGGAAACCCTCGCGCGGCTCGTCCGTAGAGACCCATCGAACCGGAGGAGGTTTCCCGTATGGTCCGTCTGCGTCGAAGCTGCCCGTACCGAAGAAGAGGATGGAAACACCCGCGGTCCGCCGTCCTGGCCGCCGCCCTCGTGGGCGTGGCGGGGCTGGCCGCCCTGGCCGCTCCGCCCCCCGCGTCCGCGGCGGCGCCGGATGTCCACGCCCTGACCGGAGTGCGGATCGTCGTCGCCCCCGGCCGGGTGATCGAGCGCGGCACCGTCGTTCTGCGCGACGGCCTGATCGAGGCCGTGGGCGAAGGGGTCGAGCCGCCGCCCGACGCCCGGGTCTGGGAGCGGGACGGCCTGACCGTCTACCCCGGGCTGATCGAGCCCTACGCGGTGCGCTCCTGGCCGGAAGGGGAGTCGGAGGGTGAGGACGCCCCGGAGCAGCGGGCCGCCGCGCCGAACCCCGTGGTCCACCCGGAGCGGGAGATGGCCGTCTTCGCCGCGGACGAGTCGGCCGACGCCCGCCTCCGGGAGGCCGGCTTCACCGCGGCGGCGATCGCCCCCCGCGGCGGTCTGCTGCGCGGCCGGAGCGTGCTGCTCGGCCTGGGCGAGGCGCCGGTCCGGGACCGGATCCTGATCCCGCGGCTGGCCCAGAACGTCACCCTCGGGGCGATCGCCGAGGGCGGCTACCCGAACTCGCTCATGGGCAGCGTCGCCCTGGCGCGGGAGAGCTTCCTGGAGGCGGACTGGTACCGCCGGGCCCAGGCCGCCTACCGGGCGAACCCGGCCCAGCGCCGCCCCGGCTACGACGCCTCCCTCGAGGCGCTCGGTCCGGCCGCGGCGGGCGAGGAGCCGGTCGTGCTGGAGAGCGAGGACCTCCTCGGAGTGCTCCGCTCGGCGCGCCTGGCCGAAGAGCTCGGCCTGCGGGCCTGGCTGGTGGGGAGCGGGGTGGAGTATCGCCGGCTCGAGCTGGTGGCCGAGCTCGCCGGCCGGCTCGATGCGCCGATGGTGGTGCCCGTGGCCTTTCCCGAGGCTCCCGAGGTGGGCGCGGATCCGGTCGACCTGGATCTCGACACCCTCCGCCACTGGAAGGCGGCGCCGGGCAACCCGGCGGCCCTGGTGGAGGCCGGCGTCACCGTGGCGGTGACCAGCCACCGCCTGGACCAGCCGAAGCAGCTCCACGCCCGGATGGCCACGGCGGTCGAGGCCGGCCTCTCGCCCGAGGACGCCCTGGCCGCGCTCACCACGGTGCCCGCCCGGCTGCTGGGCGTGGCGGACCGCCTGGGCACCGTCGAGCCGGGCAAGATCGCCAACCTGGTGGTGCTCGAAGGAGACCTGTTTCGGGAGGAGACCGCGATCCAGGAGGTCTGGGTCGACGGCCGGAGGATCGAGATCGAGGAGATCGAGCCTCCCGCGGTGGAGCCGGCCGGCACCTGGGAGCTGCAGGTCGACACCGGCGACAACCAGCTCCCCGTGACCATGGTGCTCGAAGGGGAGGCGCCGGACCTCACCGGCCATCTGAAGGTCATGGGCGCCGAGATTCAGCTCACCGGCGCCCGGGTCTCCGGCACCAGCGTGATCATCGACTTCGACGGCGCCGGGTTCGGCATTCCGGGGCCGTTCACCATGACCCTGGAGATCACGGGCGACCGTGCCGACGGCTCGGGCGACGGCCCGCCCGGACCGTACGGAGTCCGGGGGACCCGGGTCTCCGGCCCGCCCGAGGGCGGCGCCCGGGCTGCCCAAACCGGTCGAACCGACGCTCGTCTGGAGGTGCTGCGATGAGCCCCGCCGCGATGCAACCGATCCGTCCCATCCCGAGTCTGTTGGCTCTGAGCCTGGTCCTGGCCGTCTCCGCCTTCGCGCCCGCGAACGCCGCCGCGGCGACGGCGGACCCCGCCGCCTGGGCGGCCGAGCGGCCCGAGCGGCCGGCGGCGGTGCTGGTGCGCGGCGCCACCGTCTGGACCTCGGGCCCCGAGGGCCGCCTGGAGGGCGCCGACCTGCTGGTGCGCGACGGCCGGATCGCCGCGGTCGGCCGCGACCTGGGCGCCCGGTCGCTCCCCGAAGGAGCCGTGATCATCGACGGCGCCGGCAAGCACGTCACCGCCGGCCTGATCGACGCCCACTCCCACACGGCGGTCGACGGCAGTGTGAACGAGGGCACCGACATCGTCACCGCCGAGGTGCGGATCGCCGACGTGCTGAACCCGGACGACGTCGACATCTACCGGCAGCTCGCCGGCGGCGTGACGGCGGCCAACATCCTGCACGGCTCCGCCAACGCCATCGGCGGCCAGAACGCGGTGGTCAAGTACCGCTGGGGCGCGGCGCCGTCGGAGCTCCTGTTCGACGCCGCCCCGCCCGGCGTCAAGTTCGCCCTGGGCGAGAACCCCAAGCAGAGCAACTGGAACGCGGGCGAGCAGCGCTACCCGCAGACCCGGATGGGCATCGAGCAGGCGATCATCGAGGCCTTCGAGACGGCCCTCGACTACCGCCGGGCCCTGGAGGCCGCCGCGCGGGCCGGGGAGGACGCCGTCCCGCCCCGGCCGGATCTCCGCTCCGAGGCGGTGCTCGAGATCCTGGACGGCGCGCGTCACGTCCACGCCCACGCCTACCGGGCGGACGAGATGCTCATGCTCCTCGGCCTCGCCGAGCACTACGGCTTCGACCTGGCGGCCTTCCAGCACGCCCTCGAGGCGTACAAGATCGCCGACGAGCTGGCCGCCCAGGGGGTGGGCGCCTCCACCTTCTCCGACTGGTGGGCCTACAAGTACGAGGTGGTGGACGCGATCCCCTACAACGGCGCGATCCTGCTGGACCGGGGCGTGGTGACCTCGTTCAACTCGGACTCGGACGAGCTCGCCCGCCGGCTCAACACCGAGGCCGCCAAGGCGGTGCGCTACGGCGGCGTGAGCGAGGAGGAGGCGCTGAAGCTGGTGACCCTGTACCCGGCGATCCAGCTCGGGATCGGCGAGCGGGTCGGCTCCCTCGAGCCGGGCAAGGACGCGGACTTCGTCCTCTGGAACGGTCACCCGCTCTCCACCTACACCCTCGCCGAGCAGACCTGGGTCGACGGCCGGAAGTACTTCGACCGGGCCGAGGACCTGGCGCGGCGCGAGGAGATCGCCGCCGAGCGCGAGGCGCTGCTGGCGGAGATCGAGGCGGCCGCGGGCGGGGACGGCGAGGAGGCGGCAGAGGCCGCGGAAGGCGAACAGGCTCCGGAGGGCGAAGAGGAGGAACCGTCCGAAGAGCAAGACGAAGAGACCCCGCCACAGAGGCGAGACCTCGGCCGGGAGGTGGCCCGATGACCAGGAAGACCCACGACTCCACCCCAGCTCTGATCGATTCGACCGCCCTGGGAGTGTTCACCCTCTTCACCGTGCTCACCCTGGCGGCGGTGGCCGCCGCGCTCCCCGCGCCGGCCCAGGCCCAGGGTGACGGGACGCTCGCCTTCGTCGGCGGCACCGTCCACCCGGTGAGCGGACCCCCGGTCGAGGACGGCGTGCTGGTGATCGAAGACGGCCGGATCGCCGCCGTCGGCGCGGACGTGGCCGTGCCCCCCGGCGCCCGGACGGTCGACGTCACCGGCAAGCACCTCTATCCGGGCTTCGTCCACCCCCAGACCACCCTCGGCCTGGTGGAGGTCTCGAGCGTGCCCGGCACCGTCGATGTCCGGGAGATGGGGGACGTCAACCCCAACGTTCGCGCCGAGGTGGCCTTCAACGCGGACTCGTTCCAGCTCCCGCCGGCCATGCGCGGCGGCGTGCTCACCGCCCACGTGGTGCCGCGGGGCGGCCTCTTCTCCGGTACCTCGGCCGTCATGCGCCTGGAGGGCTGGAACTGGAAGGACATGACCCTGGCCGCGCCGGCCGGCATGCACCTGAGCTGGCCCCGCACCCGCGCCCGGCCGTGGGAGAGCGAAGAGGAGCTCGCGAAGCGCAAGGAACGGCAGCTCGGCCTGCTGGACGACACCCTCGCCGACGCCCGGGCCTACGGCAAGGCCGTCGCCGCGGCCGCGGTCGGCGGTGCGCCCGAGCCCGACTTCGACCCGCGCCTCGAAGCCCTCGTGCCGGTCCTGGAGGGGGAGGTTCCGCTCTTCCTCCACGCCGACTCGAAGGCCGAGATCTCCGACGCCCTCGACTGGGCCGAGGAGAACGGCTTCGACCACCTGGTGCTGGTGGCCGAGTACGACGTGGCCAAGCTCGCGGACCGCGTGGCCGAGCTCGGCATCCCGGTGATCCTCGACGGCGTCCACACCCGCCCGATCCGCGACTGGGAGCCCTACGACGCTCCCTTCACCGCCGCGGCCCGGCTGGAGGAAGCCGGCATCCCCTTCGCCATCGCCGCCACCGGCGCCGAAGCCGAGGGCATGAACGCCCGCAACCTTCCGTTCGAAGCCGCCACCGCCGTCGCCTTCGGGCTGTCCCGCCGGGCGGCGCTCGAGGCGATCACCCTGCGGGCGGCGAAGATCCTCGGCGTCGCCGACCGTCTCGGCTCCCTCGAGCCGGGCAAGGACGCGACCTTCTTCATCGCCGACGGCGACCCGCTCGAGATCCGCACCCGGATCGAATCGGTCTGGGTGGCGGGCCGCGAGATCGACCCGGTCACCGACCGCCAGTGGAGGCTCTACCGGAAGTACGACGACCGTCCCGAGCCGGGAGCCCGCTGAGGCGTGGGTTCAGCGGCCCCTCGTCCGCCTTCGAACCCGTTGAGAGGGTCCGAAGGGTCCTTGGGCGTCGCCCACGAGGCTGGACGGTGGAGGGTCTCGAAGCGCTCCGGCTCTCTCTAATCGCGGACGGCAACCTCGAAAGCATGGCCTGCATCGGACTGGGGGATGAGCCCGTGACCGGAGCGGAGAGGTCTCTCCCGGGCCTCCTCGTCGGTTCCGGACCGAGGGCTCCGGGGGCGGATCAGGTCCTGGCTCTCTGGAGGGCGGCCGCGACGATCGGCTTGGCCCAGGCGGGCGTGGAGGACAGCTCGTCCGGGCCGACGATCCGGCCGTCCCGGACGTGGAGGACGAGTCGCGGCGCGGGCGGCTTCCCGGCGGCTGGGTCCGCCTCCGCCGTGTTGTCATAGACCTTCAGCTCCCGGAGCCGGGGGAGAAGCCGGACGAGGTCGAGTCGGCTGCGGTCCCAGCGTCGTCGGATGTCCTCCTCCGGGATGGGATGGCCACCGCGGCGAACGCGCTCCGCCACCCGTTCCATGTGCAGCTCGGCGGTGGCCAGGCCGACGTACCAGACGAAGACGTCGATCCCGCACTCCGCCGCCTCCTCCAGCAGGCGGGTCATGGTCGTTCCGCCGAGCGTGGTCTCGAAAGCGAAGTCGAGGCGATCTCGGATCGCCCGCTCCAGGAGCGCGCGGCCGATCTGCCAGGCGGCTCCGTTGGCCTCCCTCTGCGTCAGAGACGTCCGCTCGGCTCTCAGCTTCCGGGCGACCTCGTCCGGGTTGAAGTAGTCGGCTCCCCGCTTGCGGAACACGGCGCCGCCGATGCTGCTCTTCCCGCCACCGTTGACTCCGGCGAGCACGTAGAGCCGCGGTCGATCGGAGGAGATGGCGGGTCTCCGGGATCCGTCCGAAGATCAGTCGTCCCGTTCGTGCCGCGCCTGCTCGACCGCCACCCGGCCCAGCTCCTCCGGCGGGGCATCGAACGCCGCCTCCATGCCTCGTCTCGCTGCCGGCGTCTGCATCTGTTCGAGCAGGTGGTCGAATCGGGCGCTGAGCTCGTCGAGGGTCTCGGAACGCTCTCTCCGGAGGGCCTCGAACTCCTCGTGGGAGAGGAGGACGGCTTTCGGCTTGTCGTGACGGGTGATCGAGATGGCGCCGACGGCGGACAACCGGTCCAGGACCTCGCCGAACGTGTTCTTGGCCCGGGTCGCGGAGATCTCCATCATCTCGACCAGCTCTCCGGCTCGGTTGCGATAGGTGCGCGTGGACATGACCTCTTCCTGGTGACTCCCGAGAATAGCATGTCTGGCCAAAACAGCCAATTCGACCGAATTGAATGCGCCCCCGAGCTCGAGGGCAGACAGGGCGGATTGCCCCGGTCCCCTCACCCGTTGGCGATGGCGATCGGCTGGCCGAACTGGACCGACTCGTTCTCCTCGACCTTGAACTCCTTGATCGCGCCCGGGCGGAAGATCACGCAGTGGGTGGAGCCGCCGAACTGGAAGTACCCGATCTCCTGGCCCTTCTCGACCCGCGTCCCGGGCCGGATGTCGGCGTCGATGACGCAGGAGGAGATCTCCACCATCCCGATCGGCATCACGCACACCAGGCCGATGGCCGGGTCGTCCGCCTCGATGAAGAAGATGGCCCGCGTCTGGACGTGGGCGATGTAGCCCTCCGAGTGGTCCTGGTCCGTCGGGTCCTCGCCCTCGCTGGTCGCCTGGCTGAAGTAGAGCCCCTCCTTGACGTAGGCCTTGCGCACCGTGCCCCGGACCGGGCTGTGCCAGCGGTGGTAGTTGAACGGGCTGAGGAACGCCTGCCACACGTCGCCGCCGACGAACTCCTCCACGTACTCGTTGCACAGCATGTCGGCCAGGGAGTAGGGCTGCTTCTTGATCCAGAACCGGTCCTGGGCCCGGACGTCGCGGCCGATCTTGTAGACGGTCGAGTCGCACGCCGCCACGACCACCTTGTCGTCCCCCTTGCCGTGGATGGGACGTGCGCCGGGCTTGACCTCCCGGGTGAAGAACTGGTTCCAGGAGGAGAAGCCCCAGTAGGGGGCCTTCGGGTCGTACTGGTAGTCCTCCATGTGGAGCTGTTTCATGGCCGCTTCGGACTGCCACCCGTTCTCCGAGTCGTTCAGCACGTAGCGGGAGTTCTCGCTGTCGAGGAACCCGGTCCAGACGCAGAGGAGCCGGCGGAGCATGGCGTTGATCTTGGCGTTGCGGTAGGCGGCGAAGCCCGCGGGCGTTCCCATGGTCCAGATCAGGATGGCGGAGAAGGGTGTCCCCACGAGCGCGGTCTCCTCGCCGTGCCCCGGCGGGACGTAGGGCGGGGCGATGGTCAGGACGGCGTTCAGTTGCAGCAGGAGCTCGTCGACGCTCTTCGGATGGTGCCTCTTGTACCGGTCGGGGATCTGCTCGATCATCTGCGTCATGTACATCCGGACCACCGGGTCCTCGTCGATCAACTGCCGGAACTCCAGGATGGCCGGGTGCAGCTCCTGCCCGCGCCGTTCCTCGACCGCCTCCCGGATGACGCCGCTCCAGTGTTCCAGAAGGGCGTCGCCGTTGGGCAGCCAGCGGCGGGAGACACTCGACTCGTGCTTCTTGGATTCACTCATGACAACACTCCCTTCGTAGGTCGGGGGCTCGTCCCCCGACGCACTCAAAAGAAACCTCTCGGTTCTTCCCGGAACGGGAAGCCTCGTTGCGCCCTGTGGCGGCGGAGTACGGACCGGGTCTGGCCTTCGAATCGTAATTTAATGAACCGATGAATCGTAGCCGCCGCCCCTCGTGGTGTCAACTCCGATGCTTCCGCCGGCGCGGGGCCTCACCGGAGGCGACCGGCTCGAGAGCGATCGGGCGGACCTACCGGTTCCCCGAGGCCATCCGTGCCGCCTCGGGCAGGCTCCGGAGCCGGAGCATGGCGGCGATGCCGGCAGCGGGACCGAGGGCCAGGAGGGCGAACACGGGCCACCAGCCGAGGGTGTCCAGGAGGGCCGGGACCAGGCGGAGGGTGACCAGGGTCAGGAGGAACCCGAGGCTGGTCTGGAGGGTGAGCGCGGTGCCCACGGTCCGGGGGTCGGTCAGCTCGCTGACGGCGGCGCTGAACTGGGCGCTGTCGGCGACCACGGCGAAGCCCCAGAGCAGGCAGAGGGCGGTGAGCCAGCCGGGGCGCGCGTGGAGGGCGCCGGCGACCAGGGCGCAGCCGCCCGAGGCGGCCAGGC
>JASFUJ010000055.1:0-9582 GCA_050050355.1 Acidobacteriota bacterium | reverse complement strand
CCTTCCGAATGGCCTTCGATCCCGAGGCTCCCTGGGCCCTTCTGGGCGAGCCTCTGGACCTGGTGCTGGCGGCTCTGGACGACCGGCACCCCGGCTCCGTCCCCGACGGGAGCGTCCACCTGCTCGGTCCGCGGATCATCATCGAGCCGGAGGCGACCGTGGCCCCTGGCGCGGTGATCGAGGGGCCGGCCTGGATCGGCGCCGGAGCCAGCGTGCGGACCGGAGCGTACCTCCGCGGCGGATGCTGGATCGGGGAGGGGGCCGTGGTGGGCGCCAACACCGAGATCAAGCGGTCGATCCTCTTCCCCGGGGCGCGGGCGCCCCACCTGGCCTACGTCGGGGACTCGATCCTCGGCGGAGGGGTGAACCTCGGCGCCGGCTCCGTGCTCTCCAACTTCCGCCACGACGGCCGCGAGATCCTGATCCCCACCGACGGAGGCCCGATCGCCACCGGCCGGCGCAAGCTCGGCGCCGTCCTCGGCGACGGCGTGGCCGTGGGCTGCAACTCCGTCTTCCACCCGGGCGTGGTCATGGGCCGGGAAAGCCAGACCTACCCGGGCGTGATGGTGCGATCCGGCGTGTACGGGGAGCGGGTGATGATGAAGCTGCGGCAGGCGACGGAAATGGTTGAAATAATTAGGAATTAGGAATTAGGAATTAGGAATTGGAGGATCAGGCGCCGGTCGTTGCCGGGTGGTCTTGGTGATGGAGGAGAGGAGCCGAAGGACTTCTTCGGTCTTCGCCAGCTCAGGAGTGACATCGATCGTGACCGGCTGGCTGTGGGTGATGAGTCGGAGCCAGTCATGCGTTTCCCGCGCCTCTGCACAGTCTGACGATTGCCACCGCCAGCTCGAAGCTCTGGTCTCTGACCGCGTTCGAACCCGCCTTCTCCAGCACCATGTGTCCTCCTATCCAGAAGGACGGAGTTCGTGACGGCAACCTCGCGCGCTCAGCGGTCCAGAAACGGGGTCGGGTGGGGGGGCAATTCCTAATTCCTAATTCCTAATTCCTAATTATTTCAACGAGATGTGCCCGGCCTGGAGCAGCCGGTAGACCGCCAGCAGCGCATCCACCTGCGCCATCGGGCTGATCTTGACGATCGAGCGGACGTCGTACCTGCCGTCGAGGCGGCTCAGGATGAACCCTTCCTGCGGTGAGATCCGGAGCTTGGTGAGCTCCTCCATGGTCCGCTCGAGCTTCGGCACCGAGTCGAGCCGGATGCCCGCCTTCTCCACCTGCTGGGTGACGATCTCCTCCACCTTCTCGAGCGCCTTCTGGACCTTCTGGGAGTCGGGCTCGAGGCTCCGGGCCGCCCGCAGGTGCCGCAGGCACTGCTCGAACTCCTTCCGGGACAGGTGCTGCTTGGCCTGCTCCATCAGCCCCTGGGCGCCGCCGGTGGTGGCCCCTTCTTTCGCCTTCGGGGCGGATCCGCGGGGGCGGACGATCTTGATCGTGCCCTTGAGCACCTGGTCGAACAGCACCTTCGAGACCAGGAACTCGCTCGAGTGGGTCTGGAGCTGGATCTCCTCGACGGTCCGGTCGTCGTTCACCTGCTCGAGGATCTGGCGCGCGCCGGCGGACAGCGACTCGTCGGCCAGCAGATCGCCCACGGCCACCGGGATCGCCTGATCCGAGGGGATCGCCTCGCGAATCCGTCCCCACTCGTCCACCCGCTGGACCCCCTCGAGCAGGATCGAGGTGACGTCCAGGTTCATCGGCACCATGGTCCGGTCCGGCAGCTCGTCGTCGATGAACCGGAACTCCCCCTCGTCCCAGGAGAACAGGTCGTAGACCGATTCCTCGGCCTTCATGCGGAGCAGGCGGTGGAGCTCCTCCTCGGAGATGGCGCCGATGGTGGTGAGGATCTTGCCGAGGAGCATGCCGCTCTTCTCCTGCATGGCGATCGCCTTCGACAGCTCCTCTTCGGTGATGTGGCCGTGGCTGACCAGGAACTGGCCGAGATACTCGTTCGGGTCGGTGGAGGAGGAGGAGATGATCCTCCCCCCCTTGAAGAAGATCTTCTTCTTGACCCGCCCGTTGTCGATCAGGAGCGTGCCGCTCTTGGTGCCCTGCGAGACCCACTGTAGGAGCTCCGAGAGCTCCATGGTCTTGAGATTGCCGGTGATGCCCAAGGTCGTCTCGGAGTGTCCGGGTCAGTCGTCGGTGCGGGCCAGGGTGGTGCCGCGCTGGCCCTGGTAGTGGCTGGACGAGCCCGGCTCGCCGTACGCGACCTCGGGCTCGGTCTCCATGGCGATGAAGATGAGCTGGGCGATGCGGCGGCCGGCCTCGAGCACGAAGGGCTCGGGGCCCAGGTTCTGGAGCTCGAGGGTGATGTTGCCCTCGAAGCCCGGGTCGCACCAGCCGGCCAGGGAGTGGTTGATCCACAGCCTGCCGAGGGTGGACTTGAGCTTGAGGTCGCACGCCACGCTCCGGGGGATGGTCACGTGCTCCAGGGTGGAGGCGAGGACCACCTCGCCCGGGAACAGCTTGACGTGGGGGGCGAAGAACTCTTCCGGATCGCGCGTCGGGCAGATCCAGTGCTCGGACACCCGCACGTCGTAGCTGGCGGCGTTCACCTGGGCCGGCTCGTACGGATCGACTCCGCCGTCCTCACCCCACGTCCGGATCCAGTGATCGGGCTTGATCATTCCGTCGAGTGTCGTCGTGGTTCCGGGGCGGTCGGCTCAGGCGAAATGGACCGGCGTGGTCTCGTCGTCCCTGTGGATCGTGTCGACGAAGCGGATCAGCCGTCGCGGGCAGGACATGAAGAGGGTCGAGGTGCGGTAGCCGCCGCCGAAGAAGCGCACCCCCTCCAGGAGCTCGCCGTCGGTCACGCCGGTGGCGCTGAACAGGATCTGCTTGCCCGGCGCCAGGTCCTCGGTCGCGTAGACCGTGGTCAGGTCGCTGTAGCCGAGGCTCTCCAGGCGTTGCTTCTGCCCCTCGTTCAGGGCCACCAGGCGGGCCTGGATCTCGCCGCCCAGGCAGCGCATGGCGGCGGCGGTGAGCACCCCCTCGGGGGCTCCGCCGATGCCGAAGACCGCGTGGACCCCGGTGCCCCGGACGGCGGCGGAGATGCCGGCCGAGAGGTCGCCGTCGCCGATCAGGCGGATGCGCGCTCCGGCCTCCCGGATGTCCCGGATCAGCTCGGCGTGGCGGTCCCGGTCCAGCACCACGACGGTCAGGTCGGCGACCTCGCGCTCGAAGGCGTCGGCGACGTTGCGCAGGTTCTCGGCCACGGGTGCGTCGATGTGGATCCGGCCCCGGGCGGTGGGGCCGACCACGATCTTCTCCATGTAGGTGTCCGGGGCGTGGAGCAGGCCGCCCCGCTCGGCGGCGGCGAGCACGGCGATGGCGTCCGGGGCGCCGGTGGCGCACAGGTTGGTGCCCTCGAGCGGATCGACGGCGATGTCCACCTCCGCGGCCCCCTGGATCCGGCGGGCCTCCTCGCCCTGTCCCCGGAGCCGCCCCACCTCCTCGCCCACGTAGAGCATCGGGGCCTCGTCCCGCTCGCCCTCGCCGATCACCACCCGACCGGCGATCTCCAGGGTGTTGAGCTCGTTGCGCATGGCCTCGGTGGCCACCTCGTCGGAGCCGTGGCGGTCCCCGCGGCCCATGGTGCGGGCCGCGGCCACGGCCGCTTCCTCGGTGACGCGCATGAACTCCTGTTCGAACAGCCGATCGACGCTCGGCGTCATGCTCCGGCCTCCTGGGGCACCGGCTCCTTCGTCTCCTCCCTCTTCGGTGCCTCGGAGGGCCGCTCCGGGGCGTTGAAGGAGGGGATGCCAGTGATCGCCTGGCCGATGATCAGGCCGTGGATGTCGTGGGTCCCCTCGTAGGTGTAGACCGACTCGATGTTCATCATGTGGCGGATCACCGGGTAGTCGTTGACGATGCCGTTGGCCCCCAGGATCTCGCGCGCGAGCCGGGCGCTCTCGCGGGCCACCCAGACGTTGTTGCGCTTGCCCAGCGACACCTGCTGGTGGCGCAGCTTGCCGGAGTCCTTGAGGCGACCGAGCTGCAGCACCAGGAGCTGCCCCTTGGTGATCTCGGAGAGCATCCAGACCAGCTTCTCCTGGACGAGCTGGTGGCTGGCGATCGGCTGGCCGGAGAACTGGATCCGCTCCAGGGCGTAGTCGCGGGCGCAGACATAGCAGTCCATGGCCGCGCCGATGCCGCCCCAGGCGATGCCGTAGCGCGCCTGGTTCAGGCACATGAGGGCGTTCTTGACCCCGGTGGTCTTCGGCAGCAGGTTCTCCGCCGGGATGCGGCAGTCCTGGAAGCCGAGCTCGGAGGTGTCCGAGGCGCGCAGCGAGAACTTGCCGTGCTGCGCCGACGTGGTGTACCCGGGCGTGCCCTTCTCGACCAGGAAGCCGCGGACCCCTTCGTCGGTCCTGGCCCAGACCACCGCCACGTCGGCCAGCGAGCCGTTGGTGATCCACTGCTTGGAGCCGTTCAGGATCCAGGAGTCGCCGTCCTTGACCGCGGTGGTGCGCATGCCGCCGGGGTTGGAGCCGAAGTCGGGCTCGGTCAGGCCGAAGCAGCCGATGGCCTCGCCGGAGCCGAGCTTGGGGATCCACCGGTCCTTCTGCTCCCGGGAGCCGAAGGCGTAGATCGGGTACATGACCAGCCCGCTCTGGACCGAGGCGAAGCTCCGGACCCCGGAGTCGCCGCGCTCGAGCTCCTGCATGATCAGGCCGTAGGCGACGTTGTTGAGGCCGGGCAGGTCGTACTCGTCGATGGTCGGGCCGAAGAAGCCGAGCTCTCCCATCTCCGGGATGAGCTCCATGGGGAACCGGCCCTCCTCGTTGCACTCTTCGATGATGGGAAGCACCTTGTCGTCGACGAACTGGCGCACCGTGTCGCGCACCATGCGCTCCTCCTCGGAGAGGAGGCCGTCGAGCTCGATGAAATCGACGCCTGGGAAGCGGCTCATGGCGGAATTTCTCCTTGCGTTGTGGAACTCGATCCGGTCAAACCCGCGGAAGATGAGAGGGGAGTCCTGGCTCGACGACTGCCGCAAGCAACCGTCCAGGTTGGATCTTAGCACGCGACCGGGGGCGGTCGTCCCGTCCGGCCGGAGCCGGCCCGTTGTCAACCCATGGCCGATCCTTTACCATCGCTCCGCGGGCCGTTCACCTTTGAGCAGACCCTCCGAGACCGCCCGCGAAACGCCCCCGAGGAGCCCTCGATGAGCACACACTACCCCTACAAGAAGATCGTCATCCCCGTCGACTTCTCCGGCGCGTCGGTGCGCTCGCTCGAGCACGGACTGGGCATCGCCCGCCAGACGGGCGCCTCCGTGGTCGTGCTGTTCGTGGTCGACACCAGCTTTCCCTACCCGGACCTGTTCTCCTTCGAAGACCCCAACCAGGACTACTTCAAGGTGATGCGCGATCGCGCCCGCAAGCGGATGGGCGAGTGGCTGGAGAAGATCCCCGCCGCCGGCGAGGTCGAGATCGAGACCGTGGTGGGCCACGGCCGGCCGGCGACCGAGATCGTGGAGATCGCCGAGGAGGTGGAGGCCGGGCTGATCGTCATCAGCCGGCACGCCAAGAGCGGTCTGCGCCAGGCGCTCATGGGATCGACCACCGAGGCGGTGGTCCGTTCCGCTCCCTGCCCCGTGGTGGTCCTGCCACCCGAGGCCGGAACCGACGGATAGCACGCGCATCGTGCCCGACGTCGAGGCCCTGCTCCGCGGACTGATCCCGGCCCTGCTGGCCGCGGGGGCCGCGCTCTGGGTCGATCGGGCGACGGAGGCCCGGGGCTTCCTGCCCCCCGGGCACCGGGAGCCGTGGCGGCGGATCGGCGCCCTCCTCGTCCTCGCGTCCATCTTCTACCTGGGCGTCTTCCTGCCGGTGGGCCGGATCGGCCTGGCCCCGGAGCCCCTGCCGGAGGACCTGAGCACTCCGGGGCTGTTCCTGGTGCAGGGGCTCCTGGTGCTCTCGCTGGTCGCCTGGTACGTGCTGGGCTACGTGGGAGCCCCGAGCGCCGGCCGGAGCCCGGCCGACCTCGCGGAGGGCTTCGCGCGCCAGTTCGGCCTGCGGGCGGAGCGGACCTGGGACGAGATCGGCATCGGCCTGGCGGCCGGGCTCCTCGGCTGGATGGTGGTGATCGCCCTGATGATCGCCACCGCCATGACCATCTACCTGCTCGGCGGCGAGGAGCTCCTGCCCAAGGCGCCGCCCGAGGTGGTGCCGGTGATCGCCGGCCTGCCCTTCGTGGTGCGGGTCGCCATCGGGGTGACCGCCGGCGTGGTGGAGGAGTCGTTCTTCCGGGGCTTCCTCCAGCCGCGGGTCGGCATCCCCCTGTCCACCGGCCTGTTCGTCCTCGCCCACCTGTCCTACGAGCAGCCGTTCATGCTGCTCGGGATCACCGCCCTGTCCCTGCTGTTCGCCTTCCTGGTGGTCTGGCGCCGGAACGTCCTGGCGGCGATCGTCGCCCACGCCGTCTTCGACCTGGTGCAGCTCCTGCTGATCGTCCCCTGGGTCTTGCGGCATCTGCCGGACATGGCCCCCGCCCTCCTCTGGTAGACTGGCCGCCGTAGCGATGCCCGCCGATTCTCCCCCGTTCCACCTCACGATCGGCAGCCGCTTCGAGAACATCGAGCTGGTGCATGCCGTCCTGGCGGACGCCCTGTCGGCGTTCGATCTGGACGAGGAGAACCGACACTGGATCGATCTCGCGGTGCGCGAGGCCGTGGCCAACGCGATCAAGCACGGCAACCGTCTCGAGCCGGACAAGAGGGTGGAGATCGAGCTCGCGATGCAGGAAGACGAGCTCGTGGTCCGGGTGCGCGACGAGGGCGAGGGGTTCGATCCGGGAGATCTGAACGATCCCCTGGCCCCGGAGAACCGGATGCGGCCCAACGGGCGGGGCATCTTCTACATGAAGAGTTTCATGGATGACATCGAATACCGTTTCCGGCCGGGCGAGGGGACGGAGGTCACGCTCCGCAAACGGTTGGGGCGGGAGAGCGAATCCGACCGGGGCGGACCAGACGCCGAGTCCGACACGGCCGACGAGAAGGAGACGCAATGAAGATCAATGTTCGGCAGCGCGAAGGCGTGACGATCCTCGACCTCAAGGGCAAGATCACCATCGGCGTGGGGGACGTGGCACTGCGCGACGCCATCCACGAGGCCCTCGCAGCCGGGGCGAAGAACCTCCTGGTCAACCTGGAAGGCGTCACCACCATCGACTCGTCCGGCGTGGGCGAGCTGGTGAGCTCCTACACCACGGTGACCAACCGCGGCGGCAGGCTCAAGCTGGCCAACCTGCCGCCGAAGGTCGCCGACATCCTGCAGATCACCCAGCTCATCACCGTGTTCGACGTGTACGAGGACGAGCAGGAGGCGATGAAGGCGTTCTAGTGGGGCAGGTCGCGCGGAGGCCGGTGGGGTGGCTCGCTCCGCTCGCTCTCGGCCGGCTGAAGCCGGCCGCTTCGATCCGGGTGGCTGTCGGCGAACCCTCTCGACCGAGGCGGCCGGCTTCAGCCGGCCGAACGCACCCCGCGCCACCGTGTCCGGTCCCGGCCGGCCGCTTCCTCCTGGCGGCGACGGCCCTCGCCGTCACCCTCGCCGCCGGGGTGCTTCCGGCGGCCGGCCTCCTCGCCCAGGATTCGTCCGGGCCACCCGCCGCGCCGTCGTCGGACGAGCACCGCCGCGACCTCGCCGCGATCCGCCGCGAGATCGGCCTCCTGGAGGAGCGGCTGGCGCACGCTCGCGACAAGGAACGCACCCTCCAGGAACGGCTCGAGGCCGCGGCGCTCGAGCTGCAGCTCCAGCGCCGCCGGGTGGCCGAAGCGGTGGCCGCGCGCGGTCTCGCCGAGGAGCGGGTGGCGGAGGCGGAGCTCGAGGTCGCCCGGCTCGAGGAGGCGCTCCACGAGGCCCGGACCTCGCTGCGGAAGCGGGTGACCGGCCTCTACCGGCTCGGGCGTCACGGCCATCTGCGGCTCCTGCTGTCGGTCGAAGCCGGCTCCGACCTGCCCTCCGCCGTGCGCCTGCTGCGATTCCTGGTGCGCCGGGACGCCCGGGCGATCGACGGGTTCCGGGAGGCCGCCGAGCGACTGGCCGCCGAACGGGAGCGGCTGGTGGCCGAGCGGCTGGAAGTGGAGCGGTGGGTCGAGCAGGCCGAGACCCGCCGTCGGCGCCTGGCCACCGTCCGCACCCGGCAGGAGCGCCTGCTCGCCCGCGCGCGCGACGAGCGCCGCGAGCTGGCCGAGCGGGCGGAGACGCTGGTCGAGAAGGAGCGCAAGCTCACCAACCTGATCGATTTCCTCTCGGGCCGCCAGATCGCCCCCCTCTCCGGGCGTCCGATCGGCGAGTTCCGGGGGGTGCTCGACTGGCCGGTGGCGGGGGAGGTGGTGCTCGGCTTCGGACCGCGGACGGACCCCCGGTACCGCACCGAGGTGCCTCACAACGGGATCGAGATCCGGCCCGAAGTCCCGGCGGGGCGGAGCGCCGGTCCGGGCGGCCGCCCCGCACGGGCGGAGATCCGGGCGGTCTATCCCGGCAAGGTGCTGTTCGCGGCGCCCTTCGAGGGTTACGGGCTCACGGTGATCGTGCACCACCCGGGGCGCGTGTTCTCCCTCTACGCCGGGCTGGACGAACTCCTTGTCGCTCAAGGAGATGTGCTAGAGTTGGGTGATCCGGTGGGGATGACCGCAGGGCGCGTCTACTTCGAGGTCCGCCGGGAGAACCGTCCCGAGGATCCTCTTTCCTGGCTGCGGTGAGCTCATACCGGATCGAGCCGACGAGACCAATCCACGAGGATCGAACGCCCCCCACCAAACCGACGATGACCCGAAGCCGATTCGCCTTCTTCCTCCTCTCCACGGCCGTCGTCCTGCCGCTGCTGGCCGGCTCGCTGTTCGGCGCCGCCACCGGCGACGGCGAGCCGGGCGAGGACTCCCTCTACAAGTACCTGTCGGTCTTCACCGACTCCCTCGGCCTGGTGAACCAGGCGTACGTCGAGGAGACCGAGATCGACACGCTGATGGCCGCCGCCCTCGACGGCATCACCGACGCACTGGACCCCATGGCGGTCTACGTTCCGGAGGCGGCCGTCCCCGGCTACCTGCAGGCCCGGGACGTGGGGCCGGCCCACAGCGGTCTGACGCTGCTCCGGGAGCGCGGGATGATCTACGTGCTCACCGTGCAGCCGGCGAGCCCGGCCGACGAGGCCGGGATCCGCCAGGGAGACCTGATCGCCGAGCTCCAGGGGCGCTCCACCCGGGTGATGCCCCTGTGGGAGATCCGGCAGGTTCTCGGCGGCGCTCCGGGCACC
Organism: Acidobacteriota bacterium; assembly: GCA_050050355.1. Classification (GTDB taxonomy): domain Bacteria; phylum Acidobacteriota; class Thermoanaerobaculia; order Multivoradales; family DATKCC01; genus JASFUJ01. Next base: position 297 of record JASFUJ010000055.1, on the reverse strand, counting down.
GAGATCGACGTGCAACTGGTCCGGTTCGCGGAGACCATGAACACCTCGTTCACGCTCCGGCCCTTCGAGCTGGAACGGCCGAGCGTGCAGGATCACGAGGGCGTGCCGGTGCTGCGCATCCCCTCCTTCGAGCCCGACACCGGCGATCGGGTGGAGGAGCTCCTCGCGAAGCTTCCCGGCGGCGGCGACCTGGTGATCGACCTGAGGGGCACCGCCGGGGGCGACGCCGGGGCCGCCTACGAGGTGGCCGGCCTGTTCGCCGGGGGCGAGCTGGGGCGGCTGTCCGAGCGCGACACC
>JASFUJ010000054.1:0-9625 GCA_050050355.1 Acidobacteriota bacterium | reverse complement strand
GCCCGAGGAACACGTCGACCACCCGCGGATCGAACTGCCGGCCCCGCTCCGACCGGAGCTCCGCCACCGCCTCCACCACCGACAGGCCCCGGCGGTAGGCCCGGTTCGTGGTCATGGCGTCGAAGGCGTCGACCACGGCGATGATGCGCGCGCCGAGAGGGATCCCTTCGCCCGCGAGCCCCTCCGGGTACCCCGGATACGGCCCGTCGCGCCGGCCGTCCCAGCGCTCCTGGTGATGGAGCACCAGGGGCGAGGCCGCCTCCAGCCCCTCGACGGCGTCGAGGATGCGCGCGCCCACCTCCGGGTGGCGCTCGATGACCGATCGCTCGTCCGGGTCCAGGGGGCCGGGCTTGTTCAGGATCTGCTCCGGCACGCCGATCTTGCCCACGTCGTGGAGCGCGCTGGCGATCCGGAGGTGCTCCAGGGCGTCTCCCGTGAGCCCGAGGCGCCGCCCCACCTCCAGGGCGTAGGCGCTCACCCGGTGCAAGTGCCCTTCGGTGTAGAGGTCCTTCGCCTCCACCGCCCCGGTGAGGGCGCGCACGACCCGATCCAGGTCCTTGCGCAGCCGCCGGTTGCTCCCCCGCAGCGCTCCGAGCAGCCGCGTCTCGCGCTCGCGCGCGTGCCCGAGGAGGATGCCGACCAGCAGGAACACCAGCAGGTAGACGTAGATCTCGAGCTGGCGATCGATGCTCTCCCCCACTCCGGCCCACACGTGGTCCAGCGCCTCCACGGCGATCAGCGCGGCGCCGGTTCCGGCCGCGGCCACCAGCCCGCCCAGCAGTTGGTGGCGCCGGGTGGCCCAGTAGATCGGGATGAGATAGAGGACGCCCAGCCAGTGGTTGGCGCCCGGAGCGAGGCGGCTCACGCCCAGGCAGGTCAGGGCCACGGCGAGCAGCAGGCCGCCGCCGAGGAGCAGGCTCTCGCCGCGGGCCGGAGGCGGCAGGCGCGCCACGTCGACCTCCTCGTCCGGACCGGCCTCCCGCAGCGTGTAGCCGGACCGCCCGGTTCCGTCGCGGCGCTCCGCCTCGCCGGCGATCGGGACGACCCACGGGCCCGGCAGCCGCTTGCCGGCGATCAGCAGCGCCGGGCCGAACACCCAGACCGTCACCACCGTGCTGCGCGACCACAGCGCGGCGCTCTGCCAGAAGGTCGGGTCGCCGTACACCAGGCTCAGGAGCCCCGCCGACACGAGACTGCCGACGCCGGAGGCGGCGCCGTACCAGACCACGGAGAGCGGCTCGGGGAAGCTCCGGCCGATGCCCCGAACGTGCCGGAACGTCAGGTAGACCAGGAGACCGCCGAGGGCGTAGACGCCCGAGCTGAAGAGCGAGTAGGACGGCGAGCCCAGGCGCCCGAAGGTCCACGCGGCGTGGACCAGCACGCTCCCGGCGAGCCCGAACCCGCCGAACAGCGCGGCGGCGACCACGACGCTGAGCGAGGTGGTGCCCAGCAGCTCGAGCACGGGGACCTGGTACCCCCAGAGGGCGATCAGCTTGGCGATCAAGGAGACCCCTCCCCCGAGGAGACAACGCCCGAGCCGTACCCACCAGACAGTTCGCAAGGTGGTTTAGCCTATCGCCCGCGATCTGTCGTGTCCACGCTCCCCGCACCCCTGCCGCCCCCCTGGCGCCGACCCGGGTTCTGTGGGATTCTCTCGGGACCCGTGCAGGCCGGACGACTGCCGGCCGGATGACCACCGAGGACGACCAGGAGGCCCCCGTGCGACGACCGCTGATCCCCCCCCCGCTCATCCGACCGCACCGCGGGACGCCGGCGGGGTCGATCGTCCCGGCGCTCCGGGTTCTGGCCTTGATGCTCTGTGAAGTGATCCTCGTGCTCCCGGCGGCACCCGCCGCCGGCGATCCGGGTCCGGACCGGGAGCCGGCGCTCGAGACCCGCCAGGGGCTCGAGTGCTTCGAGCAGTCGATCGCCTGCGGCGAGACGGTGTTCGGCAGCATCACGACCGAGGACTGCGCCATCCCCGACGATCCGCCGTTCTACTCCGACATCTTCCTGTTCGACGGCGTCGCCGGCCGCACGGTCACCGCCACCTTTTCCGCGTCCGGGTTCGACCCCTTCCTGGTGCTCCAGGCGCCGGACCTGGCGGTGGTCGCCGACAGCGGCGACTTCGCGCCCGGCCCCGGCGGCGGCGCCCGGGTGGTCTACACCCTCGACGAGACCTCGCCCCGGTGGTCGCTCACCGCCTCGCCCTCGGACCCGAACGTCACCGGCACGTACGCCCTGACCCTCGAGTGCGTCGAGGGGCCTCCGGGTGAGGGGTTCTTCGGCGACCCCCAGTACCCGGACTTCCGGTTCCGCGTGGCCATCGAGCCGCCCGGCGGCCCGACCATCCAGGGCAGCCGGCTGGACGCGTGCCAGGAGGACACCGTCTGCGTCGCCGGCGCCGTGGCCGACCGTGCGGAGCTCTACATCCGCATCCTCGGCCCCCGGCCCAACGGATTCCTCTGGCCGACCCTGGTCCGCTTCACCCCTTCCGAGGTGACCGTCGACGTGCAGCAGATCAGCACCGGCGAGACCCGGACCTACGTCCTCGAGGCCGTCGGCCCCGGTGACGACGACCTCTCCGGCCTCCAGGACCGCACCGGCTTCGTGCCTTGACGCCGCGCCGCTGGATCGCCCTCGAGCCGTACTACGGAGGGAGCCACCGCCACCTGGTGGACGGCCTGGCCGAGCGCCTGGCCCCGGAGGTCGACCTCGAGATCTGGTCGCTGCCGCCGCGCAAGTGGAAGTGGCGCATGCGGGGCGGCGCGGTCCAGCTCACCCGCAGGTGGCTCGCCGAAGAGGACCGGCTGGCGGACGCGGCGGGGATCTTCACCTCCTCGCTGCTCGACGCCGCCGCCCTGCGGGGCCTGCTGCCGCCCGCCGCGCGCACCCTGCCGCTGGTCCTCTACTTCCACGAGAACCAGCTCGACTACCCGGTCCGGGTGGCCGACAAGCGGGACTACCACTACGGCTGGACCAACATCCAGAGCGCGCTGGCCGCCGACCGGCTGCTCTGGAACTCGGCGTTCAACCGGGACTCGTTCCTGCGCGAGCTGGGGCGGTTCCTCCGGCGCATGCCGGACGAGCGCCCGCGCGGCCTGGCCGGGGCGATCCGGGCGAAGTCCGAGGTCCTGCCCGTCCCGTTCGACGCCCGGGGCCTCGAGACGCTCGCCGGCCGCGCGCCGCGCTCCCCCTCCTCCCCCGCGCGTCTCCTCTGGAACCACCGCTGGGAGCACGACAAGGACCCCGAGCGCTTCTTCCAGGCCCTCTTCCGGCTGGCCGACGAGGGCCTGCCGTTCGAGGTGGCGGTCCTGGGCCAGAGCTTCGAGCGCCGGCCGGCGATCTTCGAGCGGGCGCGGGAGCGGCTCGCGGACCGGATCGTCGCCTGGGGCTACGTGGAGGGCACCGACGCCTACGCCGCCGAGCTGGCCCGGTGCGACGCGGCGGTGTCGACGGCGCGCCACGAGTTCCAGGGGCTGGCGGTGCTGGAGGCGGCCGCCTGCGGCGCCGTGCCCCTGGTGCCGGACGACCTGGCCTACCGGGAGATCTGGCCCGAGGAGCTGCGCTACCGGCGGGGACGGCTGCGGACCGCGCTCCGGGACCGGATCGAGCGGGTGCAGGAGTGGCGCCGGTACGACCCCCGGCCGGTGGCCCGGGCGTTCGACTGGCAGGCGCTGCTGCCGCAATGGCAGAAAATAATCAGGAATTAGGAAATGAGGAGACAATTAGGAATTAGGAATTAGGAATTAGGAATTAGGAATTGGCCTCGGGCAACGAGCTTCCCGCGAGTGAGCTGTCTCGGGTCAGTCGTGCACGCGGAACAGGAGTAGTCCGCTGCGGGTACTCTGCGCGTAGCAAGCGGTACCCGGCGAAGGAAACAGCGCCGACACAGCCCGTTGCCGTGCCCGACGTCCATTCCGCTGCAACAGGTTCAATTCCTAATTCCTAATTCCTAATTCCTAATTGTCTACTCATTTCCTCATTATCTTCTCGATTTGGTCGATCGACGCCGTCAGGCCGTGGTCGTCGTCCACCTCGATCAGCTCCACGTGGGGGCGCTCCGCGGCGTAGCGGCGGGAGGTCCCGATCGGCACCACCTCGTCCCGGCGGCCGTGGACGATCTGCGTCGGGCAGGGGACCTCGGGGAACGGCGGGTGGCGGAGCATGCTCTCGTAGAAGCCCCAGTGGACCGGAACCAGGCGGCCGGAGCCGTCCTCGAACGGGAAGACCCCGTCCCGCCGCCAACGCTCCATGGCCTCGGCACCGAGCAGCGCGGGCCAGCGGCGGGCCAGGTCGAAGCCGGGGCAGAGCAGCAGCAGCCGGTCGACCCGGTCCGGGTGGCGCTCGGCCCAGAGGGCGGCCAGGTAGCCGCCGAAGCTGGAGCCGACGAAGCGCCACCGCTCGCCGGAGGCCGACCCGGAGCCCGAGCCCGAGCCGGATCCGGCCCCGGTCAGCTCGTCGACGGCGGCGAGGGCCCCCTCGAGGGTGAGCCGGGCGAACGAGGGGCGGTTCAGGTCCGGCAGGGCCAGGTCCACGTCGCCGGCCAGCCGCCGGGCGAGCTCGCGCCCCTTGCGCGACAGGGGGCCGGAGGCGAAGCCGTGGAGGTAGGCGTGGCGAACGGGCATCGAGGCCGTGGCGGGCTCAGCGGAAGGAGCGCAGGGCGGCGACCGCCGGGTCCGGCGGCTCCTCGCCGAGGATCGCCACGAACGGCTCGATCTCCCGGTGCTCCGGAATGGTGGAGAGCTTCCAGTACAGGAGCCCGCGGAGGAAGGGCTTCTCCCGGGAGGAGTTGGCCTCCTGCAGGGCCTCGAGCGCCAACGCCCGCTCCTCCGGCCGGAGGGGCCGGTCCTGCCAGGCGACGAGCCGGGCCTCGTCGCTCCCCTCCCCCAGGAGCGCCAGCCCTTCCCCGGCCCACGGCTGGACGGTGGTCCCCGCCCGGCGGGTGTAGCCGAGCTCGGTGAACACCACCGGCCGGTCGGCGATGCCGCGCTCCCGGCGGAAGGCGTCGATCCGCCCGAGGACGTCCTGCCAGCCCGCCACCAGCTCCCGCCGGAGCACCGCCGGGTCGGGCTCGTCCAGCGCGCCGGTGCGCAGGGGGAAGTAGGCGTTGATGCCGATCACGTCCAGCCGGTCCCAGAACGAGACGTCCCGGTACTGGTCGAAGTTGGCGGCGTAGCCCAGCGGACCGTCGTAGACCGCCCGCACCCGCTCGACGAGCTCCGTCCAGTGGCGCTCGAGGAGGGCGCGGCGGGCGTTGACGAAGGCCACCCGGTCGGCCGGCTCCCGGCCACCCCCGGTCACCCGGTCCGCCCAGGCCCGCTCGGTGCCGATCCGGTCGTCCAGGTAGGCGGCCAGCGAGTCGTAGGTCGCGCCGCTCCGGGTCCACAGGTGCCCGGCGTCCACGTCCTCGGCGCCCGCCAGGGAATCCGCCCGCCGCGTGGCCTGCTGCTCCTCGTTCAGGAAGTAGGCCTCGAGCTGGGGCACCGCGTCGACCCGCACGGTGGAGGTCAGGGAGTTCATCTCGCTCGCGATCATGAGCAGGTCGACGCCCTCCTCCTCGGCGACCCGGGCCCACTCCTCGGCGAACCGGCCGTAGCGGTCGAACCACTCGGCGAGCTGCTCCTCGGTCCGGGGCTGGATCATGCCGTGCCACAGGAAGCGGTTGCGCTCGAAGGCGTGGTCGAGGGCCACCCGCAGGATGAGCACCGTCTGCAGCCCGCCGGCCTCGGCGGCGCGGATCTCGGCCAGCTCCCCGGAGCGGTCGTCGTCCCACCAGAGGTTGGCCGAGTCCCAGTCCCCCTGCTTGGCGTAGTCGGTCACCGAGACGGTGTTCATCCCGGCGGCGTCCAGGCTCTCCACCCAGTGGCCCAGGTCGGGCTCGTTGACCTGGATCCCGCCCAGGTAGAACGGCTCGGACGAGCAGGCCCCGAGCCCGGTCACCAGGACCAGCAATGCGGCGAGGAGAGGCAGGGCGGGACGGACGGACGGGCGGACGGTGCGGCGGCGAGGTTCCATGGAGACGACGGACTCTATCGCACCGGCCACCACCCCCGGGGGTGGCGACACGCGCCGGTCGAGAGGGTAGGCTGAACCCGAGATCGGTCGTCCCCCGCGATCGCCCTCCTCCGGGCCGGCCGCTGCTCAGCTCCCGAAAGGAGGAGGCGCTCATGTTTCGTTCACCCTCGAAAGGCACTCCGAACCCGGTGCGGTGCATTCTGGCGGCCGGCCTCGCCCTGCTGGTCGCGACCGTGGCCGCCGGACCCGCCGCCGCCCAGCCGCGGGCGGGGGATTGCGTCATCGGTCCCGGCCTCGCGGCGACCCTGCTGGTCCCCTACTTCGAGGTCGAGCTGGGGACGTTCACCGGCAAGACCACGCTCGTCTCGGTGAACAACGGGCTGTCGAGCCCGACCCTCGCCCGGGTGGTGCTGTGGACCGACTGGGCGGTCCCCACGGTGGCGTTCGACGTCTACCTGCGGGGGTTCGACGTCCAGACGATCAACCTCCGGGACGTCTTCAACGGCTCGATCCCGTCCACCGGCGCCGGCGCCGACCTCAGCGGCTACCCCTTCTGCAGCTCGCTGACCCCGGTCCACGCCAATCCGGCGCTGAGCCCGAACCAGGTCGCCCAGATCCGCGGGTTCCACACCGGCACGAACGGCCCCATGGACCCGCGGTGCGCCGGTGAGTACTACGGCGACGGCATCGCCCGCGGCTACCTGACGGTGGACGTGGTGGACGAGTGCAGCGGCGTCGAGGCCGTGGCCCCGATCTTCACCCCGGCCAACACCACGTACCCCTACTTCGTCGACGGCGGCGGGTCCTCCGGCATCGCCGTCACCGACAACCAGCTCTGGGGCGACGTCCTGTACGTGGACGCCTCGCGCAACTTCGCCCAGGGGATGGAGGTGGTCGGGCTGTGGGCCGACCCGGCGCTGTTCAGCGGCACCAACATCTTCACCTTCTACGGCCGCTACAGCGGCTGGGACGGGCGCGACGACCGGGTGCCGCTGCCCTATCGCTGGGACCAGCGGTTCCTCAACGGCGGAGCGTTCGCCGGCGGCGCCAACATGATCGTGTGGCGGGACACCGAGTCCTCCGCGGCGAGCCCCCTGCCGTGCGCGGCGGAGCCCTCGTGGAAGCCCCTGATGGCCACCTGCGGCTGCATGGACGAGCAGGCCGGCAACTACCACGGTCTACCGCAGACCACCTTCCCGCTGGCGACCCAGCGGGTGGACGTGGCGGCCATGGGCGTGCCGTACCCGTTCGGCTGGATGCAGATCGACGGCGCCACCTCCCAGGTGTGGGTCCAGAGCACCCTGACGGCGGAGGGGCGCTACAGCGCCACCCTCAACGGCACGCCGGTGGAGTTCCTCTGCAACCGGACGCCCTGAGCGGGCCGGCCGGACCGGTCGACGTCGCGTCGTTCAGTCCAGCCGGCCTGCCAGCTCCCGGCACAACTTGTCGAACGAAGGGCAACGCCCCCGGCCGAGGGCGACGCCCTGTGCCGTCTCGCGCCGGGCCTGATCGAGATCGTGAAGCGGGAGCACCCGCGAGTCGACTTCGCCTGCGTCTTGCCCAGCCCGGAGGAGGTCCTGGGCCTTCACGACCCGGTGCCGCGGTTGCCGGATCGGCTGCAGCACCTCGAGCGAGTCACCCCCCAGGAGCTCGTAATCCAGATGCGCTGCAAGAGCAGGCGAACGGCTGCGACCTCGCCGTGTCCCTCGACGATCGGTGCGACGCGGAGCGAGGTCACGCCGCCTCGACGGGAGGCGAGAACAGATCGAGGGTCAACTGCTTCTCCAGGTGGGTCCGGTCCGGGTGAAGCTGGTCCATCCTCAAGAGCTCGCCCGGAGGGTACAGGTGCTCCCGGATCGCCTCGAGACTGGCGGGGTCCGCGGGCGCGATCTTGGTGGTCCCCTCCTCGGAGAGGACCGCGAGGAGACCATCCCGTGACACGTCGATCTGGTCCAGCAGGTCCGGGCTGTGGGTGGTGAGCAGCACCTGCGTCCGCGTCGCGGCTTCGCGCAGGGCGTCCATGAGGGCACCGGCGGCGGCGGGGTGGAGTGCGGTCTCCGGCTCCTCGATCCCGACCAGGCGCACCGGGTGCTTGCGGCCCGAGAGCTGGGTCACGGCCACCAGGACCCCGAGCGCTCTGAGCGTGTCGTCCGACATGCTCGAGGCGTAGAACTTCCACGGGTGCTCGGATCCCTTGACCCGCTGCCAGAACTGGAGCGTTTCCCTGGGCCCGAGCGCGATCCGGTCGATCTCGGTGATCTCGAAGCCGTAGCTGGCCACGCGAGCGTCCTCGAGGACCATCTGCAGCTCGATCGAAAAGTTCCGCGGATGCCCGGTGCTCCGGCGCCTCACGTCGTCGATGCCGCCCCGGTCCCGGATGGCGTGATCGAGCGAGGTTCGCAGGGCATCCACCACGAACCGGAGAGCGTCCAGGAAGTTGCTCTTCCCCGCCCCGTTCCTTCCCACCAGGAGCGTCAAGGGGCGGAGCTCGACGCAGCAGGCCCCGATGCTCTTGAAGTTTCTCAGCTTGGCTCGCCGCAGGAACGGACCGGGCGGACGCTGTGCATGGCTGAGGGGCTCGTTCGTCATGAGCCGACGCTATCGCGGCCGGGCGACGCGCCTTGCATCGGGCCGGCGCGGTCCGGTATCAACGGGGCATGCGAATCGACGTCCGTGGCGCGGCCATCGAGTACGACCGGACCGAGGCTCCCGCCGGGGGCGGGGGCGGCCGGCCGACCCTGCTCCTCCTCCACGCCTTTCCCCTCCACCGGGGCATGTGGGACTCGCTGGTGGAGGCGTTGACGGCGGGCTCGGGGTCTGACTCGGGATCGGCTCCGGGATGGGCCGGCCGGATCCTGCGCCTGGACTGCCGCGGCTTCGGCGGGTCGCCGCCCGGGCCGGATGCGCTGGTGATGGAACAGATCGCGGACGACGCCGTGGCGGTCCTGCGGGAGGAGGGGATCGAGCGGGCCGTGGTCTGCGGGCTGTCGATGGGCGGCTACGCGGCCCTGGCCCTGGCCCGCCGTCATCCGGGGCGGCTCGCCGGGTTGATCCTGGCGGACACGCGGGCGGAGGCCGACACGCCGGAGGCCCGGGACGCGCGGGCGAAGGCGGCGGTGCGGGTGCGCGAGGAGGGCCCCGGCTTCCTGGCCGACGAGCTGCCGCCGAAGCTCCTCGGGGAGACGACCCGGCGCGAGCGCCCCCGGGTGGTCGAGCGGGTCCGGGAGATGATCGCCGCCGCCGGCGCCCCGGGGGTGGCCCAGGCGCTCGAGGGGATGGCCCTCCGGCCCGACTCCCGGCCGTTCCTGGAGGACGTCGAGGTGCCGACCCTGGTGCTCTGCGGCGCCGAGGACGCGCTCACCCCGGTGGCGGCGGCGGAGACGCTCCGGGACGGCATCCCCGGAAGCCGGCTGGAGGTGCTGGCCGGCGCGGGCCACCTGCCGAACCTGGAGACGCCCGAGGCGTTCGAGCGGGCGGTGGCGGAGTTCCTGCGGGATCTGACGTAGGGTCGCAGGTGGGTGGGCCGCGGGCGGCTGAAGCCGGGTTGGTGGCTCGCTGCGCTCGCTCTCGGCCGGCTTCAGCCGGCCGGGAGCCGGGCGACGCCTCC
>JASFUJ010000053.1:0-9674 GCA_050050355.1 Acidobacteriota bacterium | reverse complement strand
CGCGACGCGTCATGATGATGATCCCGATTGTCATCTTTGCCTGCACTCCCACCTCCCCGTCCCATGCGAGGCACCGTATCCCCGGCGCATCGCGGGCCGCCACGGTCCACCGGGTGGGGCGCAACCCACCCGTCGGGGCGGGGCGGAGCACACCCCCCGGATCGCGCGAACCGCCATAGAATGCCCTCGGACATGAGGGAGAGGACGCTCCGGACCGACGGTCCGCCGGACAGAGCCCCGAGATCGGCGGTGGCGGCCGGCCTCACCTACCTCTTCCTGGCGTCGTGCCCGGCCGCCGTCGGGGCAGGGGGTCCGGAGCTGCCGCCCGCGCCGATCCCGCTGCGCATCCTGGCGCCGGTCCACGGGCTCTTCTACCAGTTCACGCCGGACGCGGCCGGCGGGGTTCCGGCGGGGCGGGAGGTCCTCCGCGTGGAGCTCTCCGAGTCGAACGTCCTCCAGTTTCCCAAGGGCTTCCCGGCCCAGGTGGAACCGCTGCTGGACTTCGAGGTCACCCGTCTCCAGGTGTCGTACGAGCGGGGGATCACCGACGCCTGGGACCTGGGGATCGAGGTCCCCTTCACGATGCTGAGCGACGGCTGGATGGACGGCCCGATCCTCGCCGTGGAGCAGTTCTTCGACAAGGTCAAGCCCCGGCGACGGAACGAGGACCCCTACAGCTTCGCCTATCAACTGTCGCGCAACGGCGAGACGATTCTGACCGGGGACGACGGGACCGTGCGGCTGGGGGACGTGGGCCTGACCACCCGGTACGTCGTCGACCGAGGAACGGGGGGCCGCCCCACGGTGGCGCTGCGCGGAGCCCTGAAGCTCCCCACCGGCGACCGGGATCACGCCGTCGGAAGCGGCACGGTGGACGTGGCGCTCGGGCTGGTGGCGGACTGGCACGTGGGCCGGTGGTCCCTGTGGTCCTCCGGATCGCTCACCGTTCCGCTGGGAGACGTCCGCGACACGCCCGGGTTCGACACGGAGCCGGTGGGAGCGGGCTACCTGGAGCTGGGCTACAGCCTGTCGCGGCGCACCCGCCTGCAGTGCCAGCTCGCCTTCCAGAGCGGCCCGTTCGACCTGGAGGAGACCTTCCCGGAGACCGGGCTTCCGGTCGGCCCCGACGGGGCCCTCACCCATCACATCGCCCAGGTGACCCCGGCGGTCTCCCGGCGTCTGGGCGACGGCCGGACCCTGTTCGTCGGCGTCGTCCAGGACATCCATTCGAGCGAGCGCTCGGCCTCCGACGCGACGGTGTTCGCGGTGCTGAAGATGGGGCTGCGGTAGACGTCTATCGGATCTCCCCTCCAAACCCCCCGTCCCCCTTCCTCCCCCCGCGGGGAGGCAGGGGGCGCCACCGCCCGGAGCTCGGGACCGGCTCAGTCGCACCGGCCGTCGTGCTCGAGCTCCAGCAGGTAGTCCCGGACGGTCCGGGCGTCGGAGGCGTCGGGGTCGACCTCCAGGTAGTGCCCGAGCTCCCGGCAGGCCTCTTCGTACTCACCCCGCCGGTAGGCGAGAAGGCCGAGCTCCCGGTGGGGCTCCGGGCGCTGGGGGTCCAGGCGGACCGCCTCGCGGAGCGCCGCTTCCCCCTCGCCCTCCAGGACCGCCGCGCTCGCGGAGTCCGGCGCGGCGTCCGCCTGGGCGAAGCGGAGCCGGGCCAGGAGCAGGTGCGCCTCCGGGTCTCCGGGCATCCAGGCCAGGGCCCGTTGCAGCTCGTGCTCGGCCAGCCCCAGGCGGCCCCGCTCCAGGTTGAGCCGGGCGTCGTCCCGGACCACCGGGCGGATGCGCCGGACGAACGCCTGCTCGTCGCCCGCCGCGGCCTCCGGCTCGACCGGCGGCGCCCCCGCGGCCCAGGCTTCGGCGTTCTCCAGCCGGTTGGCGAGCTTCGGGTGGCTGCCGAAGAAGAAGGCCTCGGCGGTGGAGGGCTCGCCGTGCTCTTCGAGCAGGGCCCGGTAGACCTCGGGGGCCGCGCGCGGGTCGTAGCCCGCCCGGGCGAGCTTGGCGAAGCCGGCCTCGTCCGCCTCCGCCTCCAGCTCCCGGCCGTAGCCGTTGATCGCGGCGAGCACCGCGAGCTGGAGCCCGAGACCGACGAAGAGGTCCGACAGCACGCCGATCCGCGCGCCGCGGGACCAGTTCCCCTCCTCGTAGGCTTCCCCCTGCTCCCCCGCCAGGATCACCGCCGCCGCCACCGCCGCCACGCTCCAGCCGATCTGGCGGTTGCGGGCCGCCCGGCGGAACCGGAGCATGTGCCGGCCCTCCACGTGGCTCATCTCGTGGCCGAGCACGGTGGCCAGCTCGGCCTCGCTCTCCATGCGGGCCAGCAGCCCGGTGTGGACGAAGAGCGAGCCGTGGGGGTAGGCGAAGGCGTTGAGCGTCGGGTCCTCGATCACCGTCACCCGGTACCGGATCTCCGGGTTGACCGCCATCGCCGGGGGGTTGAGCCGGGAGACGATCCCTTCCAGGTAGTCCACCAGCAACGGATCGTCGTAGACCGCCGCCTCCGCCACCAGCTTGCGCTCCTCCTCCCGGGAGCGCTGCCAGAGCTCCCGCTCGTCGCGGAGCGGCTCGAAATCCGGGCCGGACGCGGAGATCGGCGGCAGCCGCGAGGTGGCGCACCCCCAGGTGCCGCTCAGCAGCGAGAGCAGCGCCACGGCGAGGGCGACGAGACGGGTCGGTGCCGATCTGGGTGTCGATCCGGGTGCCGATCTGGATACCGATCTGGGCATGGGCTCCAACCTCCAGGAGAATTCTAATGCAGCCCCTGCTACTCTTTCCCGGTTCGAGAGAGAACGAGACCCACGAGACCGATACGATCGACACGACCAGGGCGCGTGCGCTGCGGCTCGCCTCGGGATCCCGCGAGGGTGGACCCGGGACGCGCTCGAGTCCGCGCGATCGACTCCGATGGAGCAATGCTTCTTCATCAGCCTCGCCCTCGCGGCGCTCGTCCTGCCCCTCGCCGGGCTGGTGGTGGCGGCCCTCGCGCTGCGCCGGGCGCACCGGCTGTCCGGGCGGATCGCCGCGCTCGAGCTGGACATCGCCCGGCTCCGGGGCGACCTCGCGCCCGAGCCGGAGGACGCCGGATCCGTCGAGGGAGAGCCCGGAGAGCGGCGACCCGCGCGGGACGAGGCCGAACCGACCCCGCAGGCCCCGCCGGCCCCGCCGCCCCAACCGCCGACGGCCCCGCCCTTCGCCGTCGACGCCGCGCCCGAGCCGGCGCGCCCTCCATCGGCGCCGGACCCGACACCCCGCCCCGCTCCCCCCGCTCGCCCTGGCCGCTCGGGCCGCCCGGGCCGCCCGGGCGTCGACTGGGAGCGCTGGATCGGGCTGCGGGGCGCGGCGGCCGTCGCCGGCGTCCTGCTGGCGCTCGCGGGCCTCTACTTCGTGCGCTACTCGATCGAGGCCGGCTGGCTCGCGCCGCCGGTGCGCGTGGCCCTCGGGCTGGCGGCGGGGGTCGTCTCCATCCTGGCCTCGCAGGTGCTCCGGCGCCGCGGCTACCCGGAGGCCTCGAACGGCCTGGCCGGCGGCGGCGTGGTGGTGCTCTACGCCGCGGTCTGGGCGGCGCGCAGCCTCTACGACCTGATCCCCGCGGCCCTGGCGCTCCTCCTCATGGTCCTGATCACCGCGGTCTGCGGCCTGCTGGCCTGGCGCCGCGGATCGCTGGTGGTGGCGCTGCTCGGACTGATCGGCGGGTTCGCGACCCCGCTGCTGCTCGAGGCGGAGGTCGACTCGCCGCTGGGCCTGTTCGGCTACCTGCTGGTGCTGAACGCCGGCCTCCTGCTCCTCGCCCGCCACCGCCGGTGGCCGATCCTGCCGCCGATCAGCCTGCTGGCGACCCTGTTCTACGAGGGCCTGTGGATCCTCGACCGGATGGGCCCGGCCGACCTGCCGGTGGCGCTGGCGATCCTGACCCTGTTCGCCGCCCTGTTCGCCGCGACCGCCCTGCGCCGGGCGCGGCCGGGGGCGGAGACCGGGCCGGAGCTGGGCCCGGAGCTGGGCCCGAACGGTCTCCGGCGCGGCACGGGCGGGGCGGCGATCCTGCTGCCGTTCCTGTTCGCCCTCCACTTCGCCACCCGCGCCGACCTGGGCGAGCACCTGTGGCCGGTGGCGGCGATGCTCCTGGTGCTCTCGGTCGGCGCCGAGTGGCTCGGCCGCGGCGAGCGGTTCGGCGGCGGGCTCGGCAACTGGCTGGGGTCCGGCGCCGCGGTCGCCTCGCTCACGGTCGTCGCGGTCTGGGCCCTCGACCGGAGCGCGGACCGGGCGCTCGCCTGGGAGACGACGGCCATCGCCGTGGGCCTGGCGCTCGGGTTCCACCTGTTCGTGGAGATCGACCTGGCCCGGGTCCGGACCCCGTCCCCGCGCGCGATCGGCGCCCTGCTGTCGGCCGGCGGGCTCCTCGGCCTGCTGATCGTCGACGGCCTGGTCGACCGGGACCCCCACCCGGTCGCTCGCCTGACCGGCTGGGCGGTCCTCGCCGCCCTCCTCGTCCGTCAGACCGCGCTCCCCGGGGTCCGCCGGCGCCAGGTGGTCGCGGCGGCCGTCCTGGGCACGGCGCTGCCCCTGCTGCACCTGCGGTTCCTCGATCATCCGGACTTCCCGGACCCGGCCCTGTTCTTCGGCCTGGTGGTGGCCGCCGCGGTGGTGCTGCAGGTCCTCGCGGGCGCGCGCTCCGGCCGGTCCCCGGCGTGGGCCGCCGCCGCCCTGCCGCTGGCGGCGCTCGCCCTCTTCGCCGGGGAGGCGCTGGTGTGGGACCACGCCGCCTGGCTGTTCCTGGCGACCACTCTCGCCCTCGCCCTCCTCGCCACCCTGGCCGCGACCCGGCTCGGCTCGGGGCCCGCGGTCTGCCTCGCCGTCCTCCTCGCCGCCCTCGGGCACACCGCGTGGAGCCTCTCTCCCGACCTCGGGACCCGGATCTCGGCCGACGGCCGGCTGCTCGGCCTCGGCGCCGGGGCGGTGGCGGTCCTGGGCTTCACCGCCTGGCCCTTCCTGGCCCGTCCGCGGCTCGACGCCGAGCGCTGGGCCTGGTACGGGGCGGCCCTCGCCGGCCCCCTCTGGTTCCCGGCGCTCCGGGAGCACTGGCTCGAGCGCTTCGGAGACGCGGCCGTCGGCCTGCTGGCGGTGCTCCTCGGCTCGGTGGCGCTGGCGGCGGCGTTCCGCGTGCGCACCCTGTGGCCGGAGGACGACCGCCGCCGGCTGCGGGGCCTGATCTGGTTCTCGGCGGTGGCCCTCGGCGCGGCGGCCCTCGCCATTCCGCTGCAGCTCGACCGGGAGTGGGTCACGGTGGGATGGGCCCTGGAGGGCGTGGCGGCCCTCGCCCTGTGGCGCCGCCTCGACCATCCGGGACTGAAGCTGTTCGGCCTGGCGCTGCTGACCACCGCCGCGGCGCGGCTGGTGGCCGGCCCGGCGCCTCTCGCCGACGCCACCTCGGGCGGCGTCCCCTGGCTGGCCTACACCCACCTGGTGCCGGCCGCGGCGCTCGTCGGCGGCGCCCTGCTCCTGGCGCCCGTGGAGGTCGACCGGGTCGGCGCCCGCGTCGGCTGGGAGCGGAGGCTCTACCCGGTGGCGCGACCCCTGGGCTCGATGCTCGCCGGCGTCGCCGCCATCCTGGTGGTCTTCGTCTGGATCAACCGGACGGTCTTCGCGGTCTTCGGGGACATGGCGGAGGACCTGACCCTGTCGCTCGCGTGGGCGGCCTACGCCCTGATCCTGGCCGGGCTCGGGTTCGTCCGGGCCAGCCGGGGGCTGCGGGGGATCGGGCTCGGCCTCCTGGCAGTGACGGTGTTCAAGGTCTTCCTGTACGATCTCTCCGGTCTGGAGGACCTCTACCGCGTGGCGTCCCTCGTCGGCCTGGCCCTGTCCCTCATGCTCGTCTCCCTGGCCTATCAGCGCTTCGTCTTCCGCAGCAGCGGGGAGGACGAGGCGGATCCGGAGGACCCCTCGTGACGCCCCCGGTCCGCACGACCGCCGGGCCGGCCCCCAGGCCGGCGATCCCGGCGGTCCTGGCGGTCCTGGCGGTCCTGCTGACGTGCTCGGCGGCTCCGGCGCAGGCACCGCCCGCCGCCCCCGGCGGACCTCCCGGCCTGGCGAGCCTCTTTCCCCACCGGGCGCCGATCCTGCTGGACGGGCCCGCGGGCACGGACGGACGCCTGGCGCGGCTGCTGGTGCCCCCCGAGGTGCTCTCGTCCTGCCGGCCCGACCTGTCCGACCTGCGGATCCTGGATCCGGGCGGCCGGGAGGTGCCCTTCCTGGTGGACGCCGGGCGCGGCTCCGGGGAGCCGCTCGAGGTCCTGGAGACCGTCCGGCCGGAGATCCTCGGCGCCGACCGGACCACGATCGAGCGGGACGGCGTGCCCGACCTGCGGCGGGAGTCCTACGAGCTGAGCGCCCCGCCCCCCACCCGGCCGGGAGAGGGCTGGGAGCTGGTGGTGGAGAGCGAGCGGGCCCGGTTCGTACGCCGGATCGTGGTGGCTCCCGCCCCCCTGGAACCGGATCCGGCGAAGGGACCGGACCGATCCGATCGGCCCGAACGGCCCGACCGGGTCGACCCGGTCGGGGCGGCCGAGGGCTCGATCTTCCGCCTGCCCGCGGCCCCCTCCTCCCTCCACGTCCGGGAGCACCTGCGCCTGCCGCTGCCCCTGTCCGTGTCGAGCCTCGCGGGCGAGCGCCTGCGGGTGACGCTGGAGGGCGAGGAGGGGTCGTACCTCGAGCCCGGGTTCCGCTACGAGCGCTCGCGGCGCCTGCCGGGGCGGGCCCGGGCCCGGGTCCCGCTGACCGTGCTCGCCGTCCGGAGCGGCGACCGGCGCACCGTGGTCGAGCTGGAGCGCCCGCGGGGGCTGGTCCCCGATCTCCTGGCCCTGGAGACGGCGACGCCGGCCTTCAGCCGGCGGGTGGAGGTGTGGGACGAGGGCCCCGGTGCGGTGGACGCCGCCCTCGGGTCGACGACGCTCTACCGGGTGCCCGCGGTCGCGACCGTGGAGAACCTGGAGATCCCGCTCTACCCGGCCCGCGGGGACCGGCTGCGGCTGGTGATCCACGACGGCGACAGCCCGCCGCTCGAGGAGCCGGTCTTCCGCGCCGCGGTCCGGCGGCCGGCGCTCCTGTTCGGGCTGGAGAGCGCCGGAGAGGAGCCGGCCGGCACCCTGCTGTTCGGAGGCGGCCGAGCCTACCGGCCGCACTACGACCTGGCGGCCCTGCAGGCGGCCCTGGCCGCGACGCGGACGCCGGACGGAGCGGGTGGCGAAGAGGGACCGATCTCGAGCGCCGCCGCGCACATCGTGCGGAGCCTCGTCGACCCGGATCGTCTGGCCCCGGCCCGGCTCGGACCGATCGAGGCCAATCCGCGGCACGACCCCTCCCCCGCCCTCGCCTTCGCCCACCGGCCGGGGGCGCCGGTCGACGCCGCCCTCTACCGTCATCGCCGTTCCCTCCAGGCCACGCCGTCCGGTGACGGACTGAGCAGCCTGCCCCTGACCCCGGAGGACCTGGCCCGGGCGCGGGCCGACCTGGGAGACCTGCGGATCGTCGATCCCCGTGCCCGCCAGTGGGCCTACCTGGTGGAGCGCGGAGCGGAGCGGGATCTGCGCGAGCTGCCGGCCGAGCGGGTCGCGAGCGAGCGGCGGGGCCTGTCCCGCTACGAGATCGACCTGCCGGCCCGGCCGGCCACCGTCGACCGGTTGATCGTGGACTGCTCCGCGGCCTTCTTCGACCGGCCGTTCACCCTCCGCGGCACGCCGCCCGGAGCCGGAAGCGAGGACGCGCAGACGCTCGTCCGGGGACGGCTGCGCCGGCGGGTGGGCGACCCCCGCCCGGTCACCCTCGCCTTCCCGGCGGCGCGGATCGATCGCCTGGTGCTGGAGATCGAGGACGGCGACGACGCGCCCCTGGAGATCCGCCGGGTCGAGGGACGCTTCCCCTTGCCGACGCTCTACTTCCCGGCTCCGCAGGGAGAGTACGCCCTGCTGCTGGGCAACCCGGAGGGCGAGGCGCCGCGCTACGAGCTGACCCGGGCCCGCGACCTGGTCCTGGCGGTGACGGCCGAGCCGGCGCGGACCGGTCCGCTGGGCGAGAATCCCGAGTACCGGGCCGGGCGCCGCCTGCTCTCGAAGGAGGGCGTCCAGCGGCTGCTCCTGTGGGCCGCCCTGGGCGCCGCGGTGCTGGCGCTGGCGTTCCTCACCCTCCGCCTCGCCCGGCGGGGTTGAGGGTCAGGGCTCATCCCCGCCGAAGGGTCCACTCCCTCCGAGGAGGAGGTCCTCCACCGATCGCGTCAGCGTGTCGAAGGCGGTCGTCATCTCGCCCAGGGCGGCCGTGGCCCGGAGCCGCGCCCGCGCCTCCGACTCCGCTCCGTCCCCGGACTCGGCCTCCCGCCGGAGCTGCTCCTCGACCCCCTCCCTCTGCGCCGTGCGGAGCGCGTTCGCCAGGCCGTGGGCGTCCGCTCCGAGCACGGCGAGCATCTTCTCCAGGGTGTCCACGTGAGGCCGTTTCTTGCCGCTCTCGTACTCCGAGATCATGGACGGCGTGATGCCGGCCCTCTGAGCCACCTCGATCTGCTTGAACCCGCTCCGGGTGCGGAGCAGGGTCAGGGCCCGGTCCAATCTGTCGAACGCGCTCATGTGCTCCTCCTCCCGTCCTCCTCCCGGTGACGATCGCAGCACGCGATCGGGACGCCGGATCGGCGGCACATTCCGGAGTACCCGAAATCGTGCGAGGATTCGCCCTCATGGTGTAAATATATACCGAAATCGGGACAAGAAGTCGGAATCAGGAGCGCGCCATCGCTTCGAGGGCGGCCCGTTCGCGGAGGACGAACCCGTCGGGGACGGTCTCCACCAGGCCCGCCTTGCCCCAGCGGCTCATGATGCGGATCGTGGTCTCGACGGTGGTGCCGGCCAGGTCGGCGAGCTCCTGGCGGGACAGAGCCAGGGGGATGCGGACGACGCCGGGCCCCTCCCCTCCGACCGGCACCCCTTCGTCGTCGGCCAGCTTCAGGAACAGCCGGGCGAAGCGGGGCTCCATCTTGCCCCCGGTGAGCTCCGCCAGCCGGTCGGTGAGCTCGACGAGCCGCCGGGTGAGGGCGAGCAGCAGGCCCCGGACCAGGGAGGGATGCTGTTCGAGCAACCGGAAGAGGTGCTGGCGGGGGACGAGGATGCACACGGTGTCTTCGATCGCCCGCGCCGAGGCCGGGTACGGCCGCTCCTCGTAGACCGCCACCGCTCCGATCGGATCGCCCGGACCGAACAGCTCGAGGATGAGGTCCTTGCCGTCCGCGGTGGTCTTGAACACCTTCACCCGTCCCTCGACCACGGTGAAGAAGGCATCGGAGGGGTCCCCCTCGGAGAACAGGGAGTCGCCGCGGCGGAACCGGCGCAGCACCGAGACCGACGCGAGCCGGCGCCGGTCCTCGGGCTTCAGGCGCCGGAAGAGCTGGACGCGTCGCAGGGTTTCGTCGTCGATGGGCATGGTCCGGCTAGGCATCTACAGGGTCCGAGCTCGTGACGAGTGTGGCGGGGAGGCTGGGGGCGCCACCGCCGGGAGCTCGCGGCGATCCGGAGCGGAGCGTCACCGGGAGCCTGCGTGGGAGGGTTCGTGGAGCGCACGCGGCAGGTCCCGGAGGATCGGAGGCTCGGCCGGGTCGTGCAGCAGATCCAGGGCCGCTTCGAGGATCCGGCGCTGCA
>JASFUJ010000052.1:0-9684 GCA_050050355.1 Acidobacteriota bacterium | reverse complement strand
TCATGGCGGAAGACCGGCCTGGTGCGGCCGCGCGGCGCGCGGCGACGACGTTCGCTCTGACCCTGTGGATGTTGCTGCTGGCTGGTGCCGGTGGCCCGGTTCTGGCTCAGAAAGGGGCTCAGGAAGGGGCTCAGGAAGGAGCTCGGGAAGAGGCCCGGCAGGGGGGGCAGGACGAACCCGGGGACGAGACGGCGGGTGCCCAGGAGGCTGCGCCGGAGGAGTCCCGGGCGGTGCTCGACGAGATCTTCGTCACGGCCCAGAAGCGGACCCAGGACCCCAAGGACGTGCCGGTCTCCCTGTCGACCATCGACACGGAGAAGCTGGACACCTACACGGTCGGCGGCCAGGACATCCGCTTCCTGTCGGGACGGGTGCCGAGCGTGGTGCTCGAGTCCTCGTTCGGCCGCTCCTTTCCCCGGTTCTACATCCGGGGGCTGGGCAACACCGACTTCGACCTGAACGCCTCGCAGCCGGTCTCGCTGGTCTACGACGGGGTCGTGCTGGAGAACCCGGTGCTCAAGGGGATGCCGGTCTGGGACATGGAGCGGGTGGAGGTCCTGCGCGGACCCCAGGGGACGCTCTTCGGCCGCAACACGCCGGCCGGGATCGTCAAGTTCGAGTCCAAGAAGCCCACGCGGGAGACCGAGTCGTTCGTCCGGGCCTCCTACGGAACCTATGACACGACGGACGTGCGGGCCGCCGTCGGGGGGCCGCTGACCGAGAGCCTGTCGGCCCGGGTTTCCGGGCTGTTTCAGTCCCGGAGCGAGTGGGTGGACAACGGGTACGCGGACGGTCCGGAGCGGGAGCTCGGCGGCTATCAGACCGGCGCCGCCCGCGTGCAGCTCCTCTACGACCCCAACGACCGCTTCAGCGGCCTGCTCAACCTCCACGGGTGGGACGTGAACGGCACGGCGCGGATCTTCCGGGCCAACATCATCCAGCCGGGGACGAACGACCTGGTGGCCGGATTCGACCGGGAGACGGTCTTCCACGACGGCTTCAACACCCAGAGCATCGAGGGCCAGGGCGGGGTGCTCGAGCTGAATTTCGACCTGGGGCCGGCGGTCCTGACCTCGATCACCAGCTACGAGACCCTGGAGATGTTCAGCCGCGGGGACATCGACGGCGGCTTCGGCGCGGTCTTCGCTCCGCCCTTCGGCCCGGGGCCCATCCCCTTCTTCTCGGAGACGGCGGACGGCATCCCGGACCTGGACCAGCTCACCCAGGAGGTGCGGCTCTCCAGCTTCGACGACGAGACCTTCAACTGGCTGGTGGGGCTGTTCTACTTCGACGAGGACCTGCAGATCGACACCTTCAGCTTCAACTCGCTGGCCCCCGGCAACCCCCAGGACGGGTACTCGTTCCAGCGGCAGCAGGCGGAGGCCTGGGCCCTGTTCGGGTCGATCGACTTCCGGCCGACGGAGCGCTGGACCCTGAAGGCCGGCGTGCGCCACTCCCAGGACGACAAGGAGTTCTCCGCCGAGCGGCCGGACCCGACGTTCAACACGCCCACGGTGGCTCCGATCACCCGGAGCACGGACGCGGACTTCACGAGCTGGGACGCCAGCGCCATCTACGCGGTCAACCCCGACGTCAACGTCTACGGCCGGGTGGCCACCAGCTTCCGGGCGCCGAGCATCCAGGGCCGGATCCTCTTCTGCCCCGACTTCGCGGGCGGCGCGGACCCGGCGACCAACTGCGTCTCGGTGGCCGACGAGGAGGAGATCCTGTCGACCGAGGTCGGCCTCAAGAGCGAGCTCTTCGACCGGCGCCTGCGCCTGAACCTCACCGCCTACCGGTACGAGGTCGACGGCCAGCAGATCGTCGCCGTCGGCGGGCAGTTCAACACGGCCACGCTGCTGAACGCCGATCAGACCGAGGGCTACGGCTTCGAGGCGGACGTCGAGATCGCGCCCCGTCCCGAGTGGCTGGTGACCCTGGGGATCAGCAACAACAACACCGAGATCCAGGACGAGAACCTGACGGTGGCCCCCTGCGGCGGCGGCTGCACGATCCTCGATCCGATGGTGCCCAACGGGGTGCGCGTGGACGGCAACAGCCTGCCCCACGCGCCCGAGTGGATCTTCAACGGGATCATCGACTACCGCAGGCCGACGGCCGGCGGGGGGCTGGTCTTCGGCAGCGTGGACTGGGCGTACCACGACGAGAAGCAGTTCTTCCTCTACGAGTCCGAGGAGTTCCGGGACGACAGCCTGGAGATCGGGCTGCGGCTCGGCTACACCTTCGACCGGGCCCGGTACGAGGTCGCCCTGTTCGGCCGCAACGTCACGGACGAGGAGAGCCTGCGCGGGGCGATCGACTTCAACAACCTGACCGGGTACGTGAACGAGCCGCGGATCTGGGGCGTGGAGCTGGTGGCGCGGTTCTAGGCGGCACCAGCTCCACACCCACCCACCCTACGGCTCGAAGCCCTGCCGGTCGAACAGGCCCGGCAGCTCGTCGAAGCCCGGGCTCGCGCCCTCCAGCCGGTAGTGGCGGATCGCTCCGGTGGCGATCTGGCGGATCCAGACGTCGACCTGCGAGGTGGTGAGCTTCACCAGCGTCGGCCAGAGCCGCCCGTTCGGCTTCGGGCCGACCACCCGCACGAACACCTCGGAGCGGCCCGGGAGGGCGCCGGAGATGCAGGCGGTCTCCGGGATGCACGCGGGCTCCAGGGCGCCCGTCACCGGCGCGCCGCCCGGAGGCGTGATCCGCACCTTGATCTCGAAGCCGGGGACCTCGGCCGGCCGGAGCCACGGACCCGCCGGCGGCAGCGGCGCGGCGTCGGGCACCGTGAGCGACCACAGCTCGGTGCCGTGGACCCCGTCGTCGGCCGTGAACAGGAAGCGGCCGCCGAGGAGGAGCTGGTGGCCGAGGCTCCCGTCCGACAGGTTGAAGGGCCGGAGGACCTCGCCGGCGAAGTCGGTGATCCGCCGCGTCCCCGCCGTCGTCAGGTCGGTGGCGAAGAGCTGGGTGTTCCCACCCGTCGTCGACGCGGTGAACAGCACCGGGCCGCCGGTCTCCACCCAGTTGTACGCGTTGGAGGAGCAGGCGCCGGGGCAGACGTCGGCGAGCAGCTCGGTGCCCTCGGTGGTCCCGTCGGAGATCCAGGGCTCGAACCCCAGCTCCGGGCGCTCGACGTCGAGCAGCAGGCGCCCCGCCGCCTCCGAGAGGAGGAAGCTCAGTCCGCTGTCGAGGCCGGGCATCCCGTCAAAGACCACCTCCGTTCCCTCCGGCGTCCCGTCGGTACCCCAGAGGTCGCGCCCTCCCTGGTCCCGATCGACCGTGAGGTAGGCGCGGTCGCCGATCCGCTCCACGGGGCCGTGGATGGCGGAGATCCTGGGCGCGTCCAGGAGGTGGAGCGTGCCCTCCCCGGTGCCGTCGGTCACCCAGAGCGACGGCGAGACGTCCTGGGTGTGGACCCGCCAGAGGCTCCGGCCGCCGGGAAGCCCGATGACGAAGCTGAGACCGACGCTCTCCCGCTGGGAACCGAAGTCGTACGCCTCGACCGTGCCCGCGGCGGTCCCGTCGCTGATCCAGAGCGCCTCCGTCTCCTGATCCCCGTCTCGGGTGGAGAGCCAGAGCGCGGTCTCGGTCGTGTCGATCCAGCGGAAGCTCGTCCCGTCCGGAGCCCGGACCAGCTCGGTGCCTCCGGCGGTTCCGTCGGTCCGCCACAGGCCCACCGCGGAGTCGTCGGGAGCGGCGTCCAGGTAGTAGACCGTACCTTCGAGCTCTTCGAGGACGAGGAACCTGGGCGAGTCCTCCCGGTCGAGGCCGAGCTCGCGGATCCGGCGGGTACCGGCCGGCGTGCCGTCGGTGACCCAGAGCTCGAGCGAGGTCTCCCCGGCGGGGCGTGCGCTGAACACCACCGTCCCCGAGCCCGTGGGGCGCGGGTGAGGGGTGTCCAGGGCCAGCTCCGCCGCGAGCTCGACGGTGCCCGCCGTGGTCCCGTCGGTGCGCCAGACGCCGGGCGTGCCCGTCGACGGATCGTGGCCGGCGAAGACGAGGTAGTCCGGTGTCCACCAGAAGTTGAGGGTCTCGATCCGGAGCTCCAGACCGGGCGCCTCGATCCGCTGCGTCCCCGACGGGGTGCCGTCGGTGGCCCAGAGCTCGGGGACCTCGCCGCCGGGCGTGTCGCGCACCACGACGAAGACCGCCCGGTCCTCCCGGTCGTCGCTCGGGATGATGAACCGGATGGTGGAGCCTTCGGGCCCCGCCTCCAGGTCTTCGAGCAGCATCGGCTCGCCGAAGGCCGGAGGCCCGGCGAGGGCGGGGGACGAGGCGAGGGCGAGAGTGAGGATGGCCGCGCAGGCTCCCGGGAGAGATGGTCGTTGCAAGGTGAACCTCCCATGCGTTGACGGGTTCTCGATGGCCGGTCGGCGACCGGCCCGCTGACTGTGCTGTCGCGGGGATTGATTATGCTACAAGAGCATTTTCACTGTCAAGCATGATGGAGTCATCCGCTCCATGAACATTGAGTGAAAGGTGGTTCGTCTCGGTTCGCCTGGAGGGTTGCGGACCGAGAGTCCATGCCATCAGGGCATGGAATGGGCCCCGGGACCGTCAGCCGGCCTCGTCGATGGCGCGGAGCATCTCGTGGACGGCCTCGGTCAACCCGACCAGGACGGCGCGGCTGACCAGGAAGTGGCCGATGTTGAGCTCCTCGACCTGCGGCAGGGCCGCCACCGGGCCGACGTTGGCGGTGGTCAGGCCGTGGCCGGCGTAGACGCGGAGGCCGGCGTCGGCGCCCTGTCGTGCGACCGCGCGGATCGCCTCGAGCTCGGCGTCCGTCTCGGGGAAGGCCCTGGTGTAGGCGTCGGTGTTGATCTCGAAGCCGGAGATCAGCGCGCGGGGGAGGGCGGCCGCCGCCTCCACCTGGCGGGGGTCCGGGTCGAGGAAGAGGGAGACGTCGATCCCCGCCTCCCGCAGCCGCTCGGCGGTCCGCCGGATCCGGTCGCCGTGCTCGAGGAGGTTCAGACCGCCCTCGGTGGTGAGCTCGTCCGGGCGCTCGGGCACCAGGGAGACCTGGTGCGGAGGATGGGCGAGCGCCACCCGGATCATCTCGTCGGTGGCGGCCATCTCCAGGTTGAGCTTGCCGGCGACCGTGCCGGTCAGGCGCTCCACGTCCGCGTCCTGGATGTGCCGGCGGTCGCTCCGCAGATGGACGGTGATGCCGTGGGCTCCGGCCTCCTCGGCCAGGCGGGCGGCCGCCACCGGGTCGGGGTAGTCCACGCCGCGCGCCTGGCGTAGGGTGGCCACGTGGTCGACGTTCACGGACAGCTTCACGGTGCTCATGGGCGAGCCTCCTCGTTGCGATCGCCGTTCGAGGCGACGGCGGGGGAGGGCTCCGCTCCGATCGCCTCCTCGATGGTCCTCGCGATCCGGCGGGCCAGCGCCTCGATCTCCTCCTGGTCCCGGCCCTCGATCATCACCCGGGCCAGGGGCTCGGTCCCGCTGTAGCGCAGCACCAGCCGGCCCTCGTCGCCCAGGAGGTCCTCCACCTCCCGGACCGCGCGATCGACGGCGGGCAGGGAGCGCAGGTCGGGCTTTTCGGCCACCCGGACGCCGAGCAGCACCTGGGGATAGCGGCGGAAGCCCGAGAGGAGCCGGTCCAGGGGGTCGAGCGGGGGCTCCCCGTCGTGGTCGCGGACCTCGCGGGCGGCCAGGGCGGCCACGTGGAGGGCGGTCAGGAGGCCGTCTCCGGTGGTGGTGGACTCCAGGTGCACGATGTGCCCGGACTGCTCACCGCCGAGGACGACGCCCCGCTGGCGCATGGACTCCACCACCTCCCGGTCGCCCACGCCGCAGCGCACCAGGTGGATGCCGTGACGGGCCAGGGCCCGCTCCAGACCGAGGTTGCTCATGGAGGTGGCGACGACGGCCCGGGGGGTCAGCCGCCCGGCCGCCGCCAGCTCGGTCGCCCAGAGGTACAGGATCGCGTCGCCGTCGCGCGGGTGGCCGTTCCGGTCGATCAGGATCACCCGGTCGGCGTCCCCGTCGAAGGCCGCCCCCAGGTGGTAGCCGCCCCCGGTGACCGCGCGGGCCAGGTCGCCGGGGTCGGTCGAGCCGCAGCCCAGGTTGACGTTGGTGCCGTCGGGCTCGGCGTGGAGCACGAGGGTCTCTGCTCCCAGGCGATCGAACAGCGGACCGGCCATCGGCGAGGCGGCGCCGTTGCCGGCGTCGAGGGCGATGCGGAGGCCGGCCAGGGGGAGCTCGTCCGGGCCGGCCGGAACGCTCTCGGCCAGGTGATCCAGGTAGCGTCCGATCAGACCGGCCTCCGGCGGTCCGGGCGGCTCGTCCCCGGGCTGCGCTCGACGGCCGTCGCCCCCGGGGCCGACGGGACGCTCGACCGGCCGCCGGAGCCGCTCTTCCAGCGCCGCCTCCCGGGCCCGGGGCCACTTGAAGCCGTCCGCGTCGAGCAGCTTGATGCCGTTGTCCGGGTGGGGGTTGTGGCTGGCGGAGACCACCACTCCGGTGGCCGCTCCCAGGGCTCGCACCAGCCAGGCCACCCCTGCCGTCGGGAGCACGCCGGCATGGCGAACGCCCGCGCCGCCGGCGACGAGGCCCCGGGCGAGCCAGGTGCACAGGGTCGGCGTCGAGGCGCGCGTGTCGCCCCCCAGGACCACCTGCGGCGGGCCGCCACCCTCCGCGGTCAGGTGCTCGGCCAGCCGCAGGCCGAGAGCGGTGACGGTCGGCTCGTCCAGCGGGGGGCGGCCGAAGGGAGCGCGGATCCCGTCCGTGCCGAAGAGTCGGGTCGGATCGCTCACGGCGTCATCTCCCGCCGTCCGCGCCGTTCCCGGCCCGGTTCCGGTCCTGGCCCTGCAGCGCCTCGTCGGAGAGCTGGGGCGGCTCCATGGGCACCCGGATCCGGACCACCCCCGGGTCGACGTTGGCGAGCGGGTCCGGCGGAACCAGGGAGGCCGTCTCCTCGAAGGTCTGGGCGTGACCGTTGAGGCTCACCGGCCGGGTCTGGATGGAGCGTGTCTCCCGGAGGCGGCTCTCGGGGCCCCGGACCTCGACCACCGGCGGGATCGCCACGGGGTCGTCGACCGATGCGCCGGCGGCGGGCTCGCCCACCAGCGTCACCTCCACCGGCAGTTGCAGGGTCATCACCCGGTCCAGGCTCACCTGGAGCGTGTTCGGGTTGACCGAGACCACGCGCACCCCCTCCGGCACGAAGACCTGCTCGGGGGAGAGCGTCGCCTCCGCCAGGCCCGGTTCCCGGCTCTCGAGCTCCACCAGGACGTTGGCCAGCAGGGGGTTGAGGGTCCGCACCCGGCGGGCGTCTCCGCGCACCCGCACGTCCACCTGCTGGATCGGGTCGAGGACGATCATGTCCTCCACGGTGTTGTAGGTCACCGAGGCCTGGATCACCCGCTCGCTCTGGTTCTCCCGCTTCTCCCAGGAGAGGAAGAACCAGAGCGCCACGGCGATGGCCAGGGCGAGGATGCGCATGGCCCACAGGCCGGTTCGCTCGCTCACCCGGTCCTCCCTCCGGCGCGCTCCTCGGGTCGGAGCTCCGTGATCAGGTACTTGTAGAGGGCGTTGCGCAGGCTCTTGGGGTCGAGGCCCCGGATGAGCTGGCCGTCGAACGCCAGGGAGATGACGCCGGTCTCCTCCGAGACCACCACGGCCACGGCGTCGGTCTCCTCGCTGATGCCGAGCGCCGCCCGGTGGCGGGTCCCGAAGTCCTTGGACAGCTCCGGGTTCAGGGTCAGCGGCAGGAAGGACGCGGCGGCGGCGATCCGGTCCCCCTGGATGATCACCGCGCCGTCGTGGAGCGGCGTGTCCGGGGCGAAGATGTTGATCAGCAGGTCGTAGGAGGCGTCCGCGTCGAGCAGGATGCCGTTCTCGATGTAGTTGCGCAGGCCGTCGAGGCGCTCGACCACGATCAGCGCGCCGATCCGCCGCGAGGAGAGGCTGGTGGCGGCGAGCACGATCTCGTTGAAGGTGGACTCCACCTCCTGGTTGCGCGACAGTCCCCAGAGCGGATTCCGGCCGAAGCTGGCCAGGGCGCGGCGGATCTCGTGCTGGAACAGCACGATGATCGCGAAGGGCAGGAAGATCAGCAGGCTCTCCAGGATCCGCTTGAGAGTCGGCAGCTCGGCGACCCGGGCGACGTAGTAGAGGCCGCCGATGAACAGGATCCCCAGGAGCATCTGGACCGCGCGGGTGCCCCGGATCAGGAGCAGCAGGTTGTAGACGACGATCGCGACCGCCAGGATGTCGACCAGGTCGCGCCAGGGGATCTGGATCTGCCGGAGGAGCTCGAGGGCGATCACCGGGGCGCCTCTCCTCTTCCCGGGCCTCCGCCGGCCTCCCGTCGCGCCTCCCGCTCGATGGCGTGCCAGACCCTCATGAAGCCCACCGTCTGCGCCACGTCGTGCACCCGCAGGATCGCGGCGCCCCCGTCCGCGGCCCGCGCCGCGGCCGCCAGGCTCCCCGGCAGCCGCCGGTCCGCCGGCTCCCCCGTGACGGTGCCCAGGAAGCTCTTGCGGCTGGCTCCGATCAGGATCGGCAGGCCGAGCGCGGCCAGCTCCGGCAGGGAGCCCAGCAGGGCCAGGTTCTGCTCCGCCGTCTTGCCGAACCCGATCCCCGGATCGACGAGAATCCGCTCCCGCCGGACGCCGGCCGCCTCGGCCCGCTCGACGGCCGCGGCCAGCTCGGAGCGCACCTCACCGAGCAGGTCGGAAAAGCGGATCTCCCGCTGCATGGTGGAGAGCTCGCCCCGGCTGTGCATGAGCACCACCGGGCAGCCGGACTCCGCCAGCAGGGGGGCCATGTCCGGGTCGCCCAGGGCGGAGACGTCGTTGATCAGGTCGGCGCCCGCCGCCAGCGCCCGCTCGGCCACGGCCGCCTTCCGGGTGTCGACCGAGAGGGCGGCGTCGGTGGTCTCCCGGAGCCGCTCGAGGACCGGCAGCAGCCGGTCGAGCTCCTCGTCCGGGGGCACGGTGCGCGCGCCCCCGCCGTAGACGCCGCCGCCGGGGCGGGTGGACTCCGCCCCCAGGTCGAGGATCCGGGCGCCCTCCTCGACCATCTCCAGGGCGCGCGCCACGGCGCGGTCGGGGCGCCGCGGATGCGCCGGGTCGAGCCACGCGCCCCCGTCGCTGAACGAGTCCGGGGTCAGGTTGAGGACCCCCATCACCAGCGGCGCGCCGGCGTGTAGGGTCAGGGAGCGTCCGCGGGGCAGCTCCAGCGTCCAGGATGAGGTCGTGGCCTCGCCCGGGGGAGCGGGTCTCGGAGTGTGGAAGGTGGAGCTCGGCATCGGTGGCGCGCAAGCTGATCCCGACCGGGCAGCGGCCCGGCCGGGCGCGCCGGTAGTCTATCGCGAGTCCGCGCCGCCGTTCTAAGACAGCTCCCGGAGCAGCTTGCCGGCCTCGACCAGGTCCGGCGTCTCCAGCCCCTCGCCGAACCACTCGTAGCACGCGGCCAGCTCGTCGCGGCCCGCTGTCCTGTCCCCGGCCCGGTCGCGGAAGCGGGCGACGCTCATCGCGGTCCGGAGCTCCAGCGCCTTCGCACCCTGCTCGCGGCAGAGCTCGGCGGCCTTCGCGAACGATTCCTCCACCCGCTCGGCGGAATCCTCCAGATCCTGGAGCAGCTCGCCCCGCAGGCGGTGGAGCTCGGGCAGGAAGTAGCGGTCATCGCAACCCGCGGCGTCCTCGATCCCCCGGTCGACCCAGCGGA
>JASFUJ010000051.1:0-9809 GCA_050050355.1 Acidobacteriota bacterium | reverse complement strand
TTCGCGGAGTCGCTCCACGACCAGATCGCGATGACGTTCCGGTTCGCCCTCGACGCGGTCCGGGAGCTCGAGGAGACGCTGGAGCTCCAGCGGGCCTGAGGCTCCCGCCGAAGCTTCACTGGGAGTCTGCGCGGAGCACCGTTTCAAGGTCCGGGAAGGAGGCGGCGGCGCCCGGGCGCGTCACGCTCAGCGCGGCCGCCGCGTTGGCGAAGGCCAGCGCGGCGCCGAAGCCCCGGCCGTTCGCCAGGGCCGCGGCGAACGCTCCGGTGAGGCAGTCCCCGGCGCCGGTCGTGTCGACCGGGGTGACCTTCCTCCCCGGGACGTCGTGGATCCTGCCGCCTTCGACACCGATCGCACCGGCGCTCCCCAGGGTCAGGACCACGTCCAGGCCGCCCGCCGCGGCCGCCTCCCGGGCCTCGTCCACCGCGTCCTTCCGGCTGCCGCCGACGGCGCCGGGCTTTCCGAACACGGCCCGCAGCTCGTGCTCGTTGGCCACCAGGACGTCGACGTCCGCCAGGTCCTCGGCCGCGTACTCCGCCGCGGGCGCCGCGTTGACCACGACGCGCCCGCCCCGCCGCCTGGCGGCCGCGGCGCACCGGCGGTTGGTCTCCAGCGGGATCTCGTGCTGGAGGAGCAGGACGTCTCCCTCGTCGAGCATCTCCAGGTGTTCGACCTCCTCGGCCCCCACCCGGCCGTTCGCCCCGAGCACCACCGCGATGCGGTTCTCTCCGTTCCGGTCCACGAGGATCACGGCGGTACCGGTCGGGGCGTCCGGGTCCACGGCGATCCGCGTCTCGATGCCCGACTTCTCGAGCTCGACCTTCAGTGACCGCCCGAAGTCGTCGTCCCCCACCCGCCCCACGAACACGGTGCGGGCACCCGACTTCCGAGCGGCGACCGCCTGGTTGGCTCCCTTGCCCCCCTGGAAGAAGTCGAGGGACCGGCCGAGGACCGTCTCCCCCGGCCCGGGGGCGGCCTCGACGTTCACCACCACGTCCTGGTTCAGGGAACCGACCACCACGACCTTGCTCATGAGCTCCGGGGCCTCTGTGCGGTGCGCCGGGTCAGATCGTCACGCCGAAGCGGTTCCTGAGGGCGAAGGCGAAGACGATGGAGAGGATGAAGAAGACGATGATCCAGTGGGTGTTCCAGCCCAGGAACCAGACGTCGGCGTCCTCGTAGGTGATGGTGATCCGGTGGACCGGGCCGTCGGGGAGGGGGGGCTCCGCGGGGTAGAGCACCTGGTCGAGGAAGCCGGCGTCCGGGCGGACGGGGGACATGCGGCGGATGGTGGTGTCCCCGCGCACGTGGACCCGCTTGGTGACGGTCTGCTCGCCCAGGTGGAGCGTGAGCTCGTAGTCACCGGGCCGGTCGCCGCGGATCCGCCAGTCCAGCTCGGATTGAGCCGGGGCCCAGAGGGCCGGGCTCTCGACGGTGACGCCCTCCGGCGCCTCCAGCCGGGCCACGGGCTTGGTGAACCCTCCCTCGGCCTGCTGGACCGGGACGCCGTCCTGCCAGGAGTCGTCCAGCGCCACCTTCACCAGCGCGGACTCGCCCGGCTGGAGACCGTGGTACCCGTAGTGGAACTGGAGCTGGGCCACCAGCAGCACGAAGGGCACGATCATCCAGGCCAGCGGCACCAGGGAGAAGCGCATGTAGGTGAGGTTGTGGCGCAGCAGCTCCATCTGCGCCCGGAGGATCGCCCGCAGGTCGTCGTTGAACAGCCGGATCTCGAACAGGCAGGCGTGGATCTTCTTCTTGACCGCCGCCAGGCCGTCCTGGTTCGAGGTGGCCTTGAAGACCAGCAACATGCCGATGGCGGTCACCAGGGAGACCACCGTCAGCCCCACCAGGGGCGGAAACCCCCGGAGGGGATAGAGCAGGGCGTCGAAGACGGTGCAGAGGATCGAGTTGATGAATGCCATGGATGAAGTTCCTCGTGAACGTTACGGAACGACGAGCCTGGGGTCTTCACGCGACCCCGTCGCGAGAGCCGTCAGAGCGTAGTAGATCGTGCCACCGCAGTGATGAGCGACTGAGGCGTACCCTCCGGGTACGTCGCAGGGAGCGAAGAGCGAGGACGGCGCGAGATGCTGCGCTCTGACGGCTCGGAGCAGGGGTCGCGTGAAGACCCCAGGCTCCTACGAGATGTAGCCGAGGCCCTGCAGGCGCTTCTTGATCTCCTCCTCGCTGTCCGCGTCCTCCAGCTTCGCCAGCTCGTTCTCCAGGGCGTGGGTCACGAACTCGGCGGGCGAGGAGTAGCCCGCGATGTCGGAGTAGCGCTTGACCTTGTCCCAGAGGTCCTTGTCGATCTTGACGGTTCTCGCTCCGAACATGATGTCCTTCCTCCGTCGGTCGTCGTTCGTCTCGTTCGGCTCGGGGGCCGCTCGCGGTCGACTCAGGGCGCCGGGTTCGCCTCCGAGGGCTCCGTCTCCGGGAACCGCTCGACGCCGAACTCGGCCAGCACCGCCGCGGCCAGGTTCTCCAGGCTCGTGGCCCGCTTCGCCAGCGGTTTGTTGGTGAGCAGGATGCCGGGGACGGCCCGATGGTCCATGCAGTGGTCGCCGCTCCACGGCTCGGTGTTGTCCCGGAAGACCTCGGGGACCAGCTCGCCGGTGGCGGACTCGAAGGCGCAGCGGGTCCCCTTGGCGTAGCCGACGAGCATGTCGGGACCGATCTCCAGGTGGCCCCGGTCGTCGTAGTCCCGCTCGCGGATGTAGACCTTGGTCACCGCCGGCTTCCCCGTGTCCGGGTCGATGGCGGCCAGGAGGTCCCTCTCGAGCTCGGCCATCAGCTCCTCGCGCTCCGACGGGTCCACGATCCCCTGGGCCTCGCGGCCCTTCAGGTTGAGGTAGAGGCCGTTGAGCCCCAGCCCGTACGCCCGGGTCTTCGACCAGTCGACGTTGGTGTACATGCCCGGGTCGGTGCGGAGCGTCGGGTCCTCGACGGCGAGATAGCCGTTGTCGCGCAGCCAGGAGTTGAGGTTCATGCTGCGGCGCCAGCTCGTGAAGCCGTGGTCGGACATGATCACCAGGGTGGTGTCCGGATCCATGCGCTCCAGGGTGTAGCCGACGATGTCGTCCATGTCCTCGTAGAGCGAGGGGATCACGTCGGCGAACTGGGGGTCCAGCTCCGGATCGTAGGCCGGGTGGTCCGGGTCCATGGTGCGCCACATCATGTGGGAGACCTGGTCCACGTGGCCCCAGTAGTAGAACAGCAGGCCGCCGTCGAAGTTGTCGAGGGCCACGTGGTACTGGTCGGTGATCTCGCCGCCGGAGATCTTGGCCTGCTCCAGGAACTCCGCCGGGTCGAAGACGCCGCCGGAGAGCACCTTGGTGTCCTCGGGCATCCCCTGGGTGTAGAACCGGCCGGTCTCCTCGGCGAGCTCGGCGGCGAAATCGTCCGGGTACGAGACCGGCAGCGCCGGGTTCATCGGGTCGATGTTGAGCGGCGAGGCGTAGAGCTCGAGCTCCGGGCGGACCTGGCGCAGGTAGAAGCGCACCATGGCCGGCACCGTCTGGGTCGGGATCATCTCGAACTCGAACGGCACCCAGTCGCTCCACTCGCCCACCCGCAGCACCCGCTCCTCGTCCCCGAGGACGAGCTTGGCCACGTCCTCCACCGGATCCAGGTAGACCGTGAATTCCGCGGTGAGGTCCTCCCGCTCCTGGAGGAACGGATTGGCCGGACCGTAGAGCTCGGCGTGGACCTCGTTGTCGAAGGCGTCCACCTCGTAGACCTCGCCGCCGGAGATGTCCTGGCCGGCGAACGCGAACAGCTCCGAGGTGTAGAACGAGAAGGTGCCCGCGGTGCCGATGATGTCCGGGACCCCCATGCCGGAGAGCTCCCGGGTGGCGGTTTCGGACGGCGGGAAGTTGGCCGGCATCCGGTAGATGGAGGTCTCGATCCCCCGCTCACCGAGCACCGCCCAGAACGCCTTGCCGTGGCGCAGGAGCTCGACGCCGCCGCTGCCGGGGATCTGCCACTTGCCGAAGGTCAGGAGCGGCGCGCCGGCGTGGGTCTCGCTGGTGGAGAGGTAGGGCAGGTAGGTCTCCGGGTCCCGGTGCACGAAGTCGTAGATGCCGTGGCCGCCGGCGTCCGTGCCGGTGATGAAGTCGGACCAGGCCACCGGGCTCTGGGGCGGAACGGCCGTGGCCAGGGGGGAGAAGCCGCCCGTGTCGGCCAGCTTCTGGAAGTTGGGCAGCCGGCCCTCGGCCATGAGCTTGGTGGTCAGGCCGTGGTCCAGGCCGTCGAAGCCGAGGATGATGACCTTCTTGGCGGCCGGTCCCTCGGCGGCGGCCTCGGAGCCGCCGCACCCGGCGAGGAGGCCGGCTCCTGCGAGCAGGCCGGCCAGCGCCGCGGCGCCGAGGAGGGCGACGGCGAGGTGGTTCGGGGGCCTGCTCGGAAGCCGGCCGGGACGGAACGGGCGGTTCATGGCGCTGTGCTGCTGCAAGGGCGACATCCTTCTCTCCGGTTCGATGATCTGCGTCCGATCGCCGTTCGAGCTCGCCGGGGGCCCGACTCCCCCGGTGGGGGGCCTGCGCTCACTCCGCCGCTTCGCGCTCCCGCTCGGCGGCTCTCCGCGCGCCGGCCTTGGAGAAGGCGGCCACGTCGAAGAGCGGCTTGCCCTCCATGTGCTTGGGCGGCCGGAGGTCGAACAGCTCGAGGGCCGTGGGGGCGATGTCGATGATGTCCGGCTCCTCGACGTCGATCTCCCGGTTGCAGAAGAAGACGCCGGGCACCAGACGCGGATCGATGCAATGGTCGCCGCTCCAGGCCTTCACGTTGTCCTCGAAGACCGGGCCGGACACCACCCCCGTGGCACAGTCCCACGAGGTGCGGTAGCCGTCGTTGTACCCGATGATGAAATCGGGCGCGTTGCGCAGGTAGGGGCCCTGGTAGAGCTTCGACGTGTCGAAGGCCTCCCGGATCCCCACCTCGCCGGTCTCGTCGTCTTTCAACCCGGAAAGCTTCTCGATGATTTCGGCCTTGAGGGCTTCCGTCTCGTCCCCGCGCTCGACGATTCCCTGGGCCTCGCGTCCCTTCATGTTGACGAACATGCCGGCGAGCCCGAGGGCGTAGGCCCTGGTGCGGCTCCAGTCCACGTCCTGGAGCCACTCGGACGAGCCGTCGGCCCCCTCCTTCAGGTGGAGGTAGCCCTCCTTCAGCAGCCAGGCGTTGAGGTTGATGCCCCGGCGGAAGGAGGCGAAGCCGTGGTCGGAGCAGACCATCAGCAGGTCGCCGTCCTTCAGCTCGCCCATGACCTTGCCCACCAGCCGGTCGTTGTGGACGTACAGCTCCTCGATGGCGTTCTTGTGCTCGGCGTCCTCTTTCCCGCGCGCGGCGGGATGCCCCTCCTCCGTGTAGCGCCAGAACATGTGCTGGATCCGGTCGGTGCCGTCGAACACGCAGACCAGCGAGCCCCGCTTCAGCCGCTTCAGGGACTCGAAGAACATGTCCTGGCGCTCCCGGTCGATGTCGTAGGCCATCCGGAGGAAGGTGCCGTCGTCGATCACCTCCTCGTTGAGCGCCCAGGTGTCCTCCGCCAGCCCCAGGGTCGAATAGGGGCCGACCCGCTTGGCCAGGTAGGTGGAGTAGTACTTGGGGTGCGAGATCGGCATCGCCGGCTTCTCGGGGTCGATCGAGAGCGGCGCCACGTAGAGGGAGAAGTGGCCGTTCATCTCGGTGACCATCATCCGGGCGATGCCCTTCACCTTGATCCCCGGGGCCGCCTTGAACGACAGCGGGATCCAGTCGGAGAGCTCCATCGGAGCCAGCTCCCGGGTCTCGTCCCCCACGGTCAGCCGGGTCCTGTCGGCGTTCCGGTCCAGCTCGGCGGTGAGCGGCAGGGTGAGCGGCGGATCCCCCTCGACGAACATGTTGGGTGGACCCTCGAGGGTGGTCTCGATGCGGTCGCCGTTCATCTCGACCGGCACCCGCGCCCCGCCCTCCTTGAACTTCGCGTCCGACGGGCGGGTGGTGAACAGCAGGAAGGTCCCCTGGGTGCCGAGCAGGTCGGGCGCCGCCATGGCGGAGAGCTCGGCGCCGTAGAACCGGTCCGGCGGGAAGGTGATCGGCACCCGGAGCACGGTCGACCAGATGTTGTGGTCGCCGAGGATCGACCAGAACGGCTTCGACTTCCGGAGCAGGCGGAGCTCCGGCTTGTGGAGCGGGATGCGGAGCTTGCCGAGCTTCAGGAACCGGTCCACCGAGCCGATCTTCGCCGAGGAGATCTTGGGCAGGTAGGTCTTGAGGTCGCGGTCCAGGAAGTCGAAGATGTTGTGCTTGGCCGGCGACGTCCCGGTGGAGAAGGACGACCAGGCCACCGGCGAGATCGACGGGTAGGTGGTCTTGAGCCGGCGGTAGGAGCCCTGCTCGGCCAGCTTCTGGAAGTTGGGGAGCTTGCCCTCCGCCATGAGCCGGTCGGTGATCTTCGGATCCTGCCCGTCGAGGCCGACCACGATCAGGCGCTTGATCTTCGGCTTGATCCTCCGGCTGCGGCGGATCAGCCGCCACAGGGTGCGGAAGGGCCAGATCAGGAGGGACAGCAGCGCCAGGACGATCGTCGTGAACAGCACCAGGAACGACGACAGCAGGGCGAAGCCGGCGCCCGGCCCCACGTAGGCGGCGGCCGGCGCGGCGAGGCCGACCAGGGCCAGCAGGAAGAGGGCCGCGCGGGCCGCCGGCGGGGTCCACCCGCGGGCGATGCGTCCACGCGGGGGGGTCCGAAGACTGGAATTCGAATCGTTCATGGGCCTGTTCGGGGGGCTGTTCGGGTCGTACGGCTGTCGGGCCCGCTCGCCA
Source organism: Acidobacteriota bacterium (assembly GCA_050050355.1). Taxonomy (GTDB): domain Bacteria; phylum Acidobacteriota; class Thermoanaerobaculia; order Multivoradales; family DATKCC01; genus JASFUJ01. Next base: position 3,005 of record JASFUJ010000051.1, on the reverse strand, counting down.
GGTGGGGCACCGGGCCGGTATAGTACCGGGCGGCCCGCCGGGGGCTCGCGGGACCCAGCATCCTACCGAATTTCTCTCGCGGAGGCGAATCAGTGAGCGCAGTGCACCAGATCTATCGACGTTTCCGGTACGGCCGGCCGGTGGTGGTGGTCTCCGGGCTGCCCCGCTCCGGCACCTCCATGGCCATGAAGATGCTCGAGGCCGGCGGCTTGCCGCTGATCACCGACCACGAGCGGGAGGCGGACGTCGACAACCCCAAGGGCTACTTCGAGGACGAGCGGGTCAAGAACCTGGGCGAGATGGAGGACCGGAGCTGGATCGCCGACGGCAAGGGCAAGGGGATCAAGGTGGTCTCGTCGTTGCTCCAGCACCTGCCGCGGGACCTGAACTACAAGCTCCTGTTCATGCGCCGGAACCTGTTGGAAGTGATCGCCTCCCAGAACAAGATGCTCGAGCGCCGGGGCGAGACCTCGGAGACCGAGGACGAGCGGATGATCGAGCTCTACGAGTCCCACCTGCGCCGGATCCGGGCCATGCTCCGCCACGCCCCGCACCTGGAGGCGCTCGACGTGCACTACACGGCGGTGCTCGAAGACCCGCGCCGCGAGGCGGAGCGCATGGTCGACTTCCTCCGCCTCGACCTGGACGTGGACCGGATGACCGGGGTGGTGGACGAGCGCTTGTACCGCAACCGGGCCGGGTGACCGGGTCGCGGTCACCGGATCGCCCGCGGATGATCGCCGACGCGATGCTCGGCGGGCTGGCCAAGTGGCTCCGGATCCTCGGCCTGGACACGGTGTTCGACCCCTCGCTGGACGATCCGGAGATCGTCGACCGGTCGGTCGACGAGGGCCGGGTGATCCTCACCCGCGACAGTCGGCTGATCCTCCGCCGCCGGGCCTGGAACCACCTGTTCATCCGCTCCCAGGTGGTCGACGAGCAGGTGGCCCAGGTGCTCGACGAGCTCGGGATCGAGCCGGATCCCGAGGAGCTCTTCAGCCGTTGCCTGCGCTGCAACGTCCCGCTGGTCGAGATCCCCGCGCACGAAGCGGTCCGCCAGGTCCCGCCCTACGTGGCCCGCACCCAGAGCCGCTTCCGGCGCTGCCCGGCGTGCGACCGCGTCTACTGGCGCGCCACCCACGCGGAGCGCATGCGCAGACGGTTGCGGCGCATGGGCGTGGAGATCGGTGCCTGATCGGCGCGGAATCGGCCCGGGATCGATCCGGAATCGGCCCGAATGGGCGGGCTCAGACCAGGCAGACCAGGTGGGCGCCGGCCCAGAGCAGGCCGCAGAGCAGGACCACCGGCAGCACGACGCAGAGCAGCACCGCCCCCACCGCCAGCAGCACCGGGCCCACGGTCACCAGCAGGACCAGCCCCACCAGCGCGCCGACCGGCACCAGGATCCACTTGAGCAGCCCGAAGGTCAGCTTTAGCGCCGCGCCCACCAGGAACAGCGCGAACAGCGCGGCGCCGGCCATCAGGCCGAAGAAGAGCAGAATCGACAGCTCGAACATGGTCGGGTTCCTCCTGGGAAATCTCTACGGGCAGGGCGAATCGGGTGTTTCACGAGAGGAAGGAAGGCGCGAGGGGGCGAGCCCCTCGCCTACACCCGGAAGCCCGGGATCAGAGGCGGTATGGCAACGACCGGTGATCCGCGGAGCGGTCCGGGAGGCTCCGGTCCCGACGGACGCCACGGCGAAGGCCACCCCGTCACGTCTTCTTGCGCTTCGGCTTGTAGAGCTCCGTCAGGGTCCCCTCGAACGCCTCGGCCGAGAACGCGATCGTCTCCGCCAGCGTCGGGTGGGGGTGGATCGTCAGGCCCACGTCCGCCGCCTCGCACTGCATCTCGATGGCCAGGGCCACCTCGGAGATCAGGTCCCCGGCGCTCGTCCCGACGATCCCGCCGCCGACCACCCGGTTCGTCTCCGGATCGAACAGGAGCTTGGTCATCCCCTCGTCGCGCCCCATCCCGAGCGAGCGCCCGCTGGCCGCCCAGGGGTACATCCCCTTCTCCAGCTTCAGGCCCCGCTCCTTCGCCTCGGTCTCGGTCACCCCGACCCAGGCGACCTCCGGGTCGGTGTAGGCGACCGACGGGATCACCCGCGCATCGAACGCGCTCCGCTCCCCGGACGCCACCTCTGCCGCCACCTTCCCCTGGTGGGACGCCTTGTGGGCCAGGAGTGGCTGCCCCACGAGATCGCCGATGGCGAAGATGTGGGGCACGTTGGTGCGCATGTGGACGTCCACCGGCACGAAGCCCCTCTCGTCCACCTCCACCCCCGCCGCCTCGGCCCCGAACCGGTCCCCGTTGGGCCGCCGGCCGACGGCCACCAGGACCCGGTCGTAGACCCGCGGCTCGTCGGGAGCGTCGCTCGCGTCCGAGGCCGCCTCGAAGTGCACCCGGAGGCCGTCGTCCCCGGGCTCCACCCGGGAGACCTTCGTCCCGAGCAGGATCGCCTCGTAGCGCGGCTCGATCCGCTTCCGGAGCGGCTTGACCAGGTCCTTGTCCGCCCCCGGCATGAGCTGGTCGAGCATCTCCACCACCGTGACCTTCGAGCCCAGACTCTGGTAGACACAGGCCATCTCCAGCCCGATGATTCCGCCGCCCACCACCAGCAGCCGCTCCGGCACCTCCTCGATCTCCAGCGCCCCGGAGGAGTCCATCACCCGGGGATCGTCCCAGGGGATGTTCGGCAGGCGGATCACCCGCGAGCCGGCGGCGAGGATCGCCGCATCGAACGAGACGGTGGAGCGGCCGCCGTCCGGCGCCTCCACCGACAGGGTGTGGGGCGAGGAGAGGGTGCCGGTGCCCCGGACCACCCGGACGTTCCGCCGGTCGGCGAGCTGGGACAGCCCCCTGGTCAGCCGTCCGACGACCCCCTCTTTCCAGCCGCGGAGGGCGTCGAGATCGATCTCCGGCTCACCGAACCGGATCCCGTGCTCCGCCATGGAGCGGGCCTCGTCGACGACCTTCGCCGCGTGGAGCAGGGCCTTCGACGGGA
>JASFUJ010000050.1:0-9905 GCA_050050355.1 Acidobacteriota bacterium | reverse complement strand
GGGCGCCTCCGGCAACACCCGCTGCGTCCCCTCCGAGAGCACCACCGTCCGCAGCACGTCGTGGCGCTCGATCAGGCGGTTCCACGCCCGCTCGAGCCGGCCGAGGTTGACATCCCGGCCGTCGAGCTCGAGATAGACGTGGGCGGCGACGCCCCCCAGGTCGAAGTCCTCGCCCCGGCCGGCCCAGTACGCCTGCTGCAGATCGTTGAGCGGGAACGGCTCGGCCGCAGCGTCCGCGGTGCCCGGGTCGTCCGCGGTGGGGGCCTGCGCCCTCTCGGGCCGGTCCGGCCGGGGGCTCCTCCGGACCGTTCGGCCCCCGTTCGCCCGCTCGACCAGGTCGCCGATGCCGGCGCCGGACAGGAGCTCCGAGACGGGCACCTCGACGCCGAGATCGGCCTCCAGCAGGTTGCAGAGCTCGATGGCGCGCAGCGAATCGAGCCCGACCGAGGTCAAGGACCGGTCCGGCTCGAGCCGCCGCGCCTTCGGACCCACGAGCCGCTCCAGGGCCTTGCGGATCACCGTCTCGGCCGGTGGCGAGTCCTCCCCGATCTCGGCGGAGGCGACTCCCGAACGCCAGGTGACGATCGGGTCGAGATCGTCCTCGAGGTAGAGGGTGCGGCACCGGGCGCGCTGGATCTTGCCGCTCGTGGTCTTGGGGATCACCCCCTTGGGCAGCAGGGCGATGTCGTGCACCGAGACCTCGTGGGCCTGGGTCACGCAGTCCAGGATCGACGCCGTGACCTCGCCGGCGATGGAGGCCTTCGGCTGGCGCAGCTCGGCGGCGACCACCAGGTGTTCGTCCCCGCCGCGGTCGACCCCGAAGGCCGCTACCCGGCCGGGCCGCACCTGCGGCACCTCGACCTGGACCTGCCGCTCCACGTCCTCGGGGTGGACGTTGCGCCCCCGGCAGATGATCATGTCCTTCAACCGACCCGTGAGATAGAGCTGGCCGTCCTCGACGAAGCCCATGTCTCCGGTCCGCATGTAGGTCGTGTCGCCCCCCGAGGCCAGGGTCGCGCGGAAGGTCCGCCGCGTCGCCTCCTCGTTGCGCCAGTAGCCCCGGGCCACGTGAGCCCCGGCGATCCAGATCTCACCGACCCGGCCCCGGGGAAGCTCCTCGCAGGTCTCCGGATCGACGACCCGGAGCTCCTCGTCCAGCCACGGCCCGCCGCAGCCGACGAGGGTCAGCGCGCTCCGCTCTGCGCCGTCCCGCTGATCGTCGGCCTCGACGACCCTCCCTTCCTCGATGCCGGCGCGATCGACCTCCTTGTAGACGGGAGGCGCATCGAGCGCCCCGCCGGTGGCGAACACCGTCGCCTCGGCCAGTCCGTAGCAGGGGTAGAGCGCCTCGCGCGAGAGCCCGCACGGAGCGAACGCCTCGGCGAACGCCTCGAGCGAGGCCCGGTGCACCGGCTCGGCGGCGTTGAAGGCGACCCGCCAGCTGCTCAGGTCGAGGGCCCTCTTGTCCTCTTCACCCACTTTGCGGGCGCAGTACTCGTACGCGAAGTTCGGCGCCCCGGCCGTGGTCGCCCGGTAGTGAGAGATCGCTTGCAGCCAGGCCTGTGGACGCTTGAGGAAGGTGGTCGGGGTCATCAGGGCGCATTCGGCGCCCACGTAGAGCGACTGGAGCACGTTGCCGATCAGCCCCATGTCGTGGAACAGCGGGGTCCAGCAGGCGATCGCCGTCCGCGCACCGTCGGTGTGCCCCCAGGCGCGGGCGAGCATCTCCTCGTTGTAGACCAGGTTGCCGTGGCTCACCATCACGCCCTTGGGCCGGGCGGTGGAGCCCGAGGTGTACTGGAGGAACGCCAGCGAGTGCGGATCGATCTCCGGACGGCGCCAACCGTCCGCCAGTCCGGCGCCGAGGGTGTCCGTGGCGACCATCTCCACCCCGAGCCGATCGAGCCCCTCCGCGAGGTACGACGACCCGCCGTCCAGGTGGTCGCTCGACGTCAGGACCACCGCGGGCCGGGCGTCCTCCTCGATCACCTGCAGCCGGGGGAGCTGCCGGACGTTCCTCGGCGGCGAGGTCGGCACCGCGATCACCCCGGCGTAGAGGCAGCCGAGAAACGCGGCGACGAACTCGAGCCCGGTCCGGTAGACCAGCATCGCCCGCTCCCCGGGATCCAGCCGATCCTGGAGGTACGCCGCGATCTTCCGGGCCTCCCGGTCGAGGTCGCCGTACGAGATCTCCGCGGCGTTCTCCGGATCACCGTCGGGCAAAAAGCGGTACGCGATCCGATCCTGGCGAGCGCGAGCCCACTGCCGCGCGACATCGACCAGAGACGCGGGCTCGTCGCATCCCGTGGCGAGATCCAGCGTGGCGAGCTCTCCTCGTGCGTCCATCTGCGCTCCTGCGATCCGTGCGGGTTGTTGCGTCCCGGTTCCGGTGGTGGCTCCGGAATCGGGACGATCGTGCTCTGGCAACATCTGAAATCAGAGTGCCAGAGCGACCCGGCGACCGCCAGGATCGCAAGGACGATCTTTCGCTCATACTCGAGTAGGAGTCCGGCCGGGCGCACCGCCGGCGGAACCCGCGGGTGGCCGGTCCGCGTCAGGGGGGGAGGAGCAGGCCCCGGCGCAACGCGATGCTCAGCGCCTGGGTCCGGTCTCGCGCATCCAGCTTGCCCAGGATGTTGGTGACGTGGCTCTTGACCGTCGGCACCGAGATGTGGAGTCGCCGGCCGATCTCCCGGTTCTGGAGGCCCTCGCCGATCAGCCGCAGAACCTCCAGCTCGCGGCTGGTGAGCGGCTCGTGGACGACCGAAAGGACCAGCTCGGAACCGACGCCGTCCGAGACCGCCACCTCACCCCGGAAGACCTTGCGGATTCCTTCGATCAGCTCGTCCGCCGGGGTCCCTTTGAGGAAGTAGCCGCGCGCCCCGGCGCTCAGGGTGCGCTGGATGCGCAGATCGCCTCCGTAGTTGCTGTAGATGACGATGCCGCCGTCGAAGCCCGCCTGCTGGAGCATCCCGATCGCCTCGAGCTCTTCCACGTCCGGCAAAGCCAGGTCGAGGAGGACGACGTCCGGACCCAGCCGCCGGACCTGTTCGACCGCCTCGGATGCGCGCTGGGCGGTACCGACCACCTCCACGTCGGGAATCGACGCGACGAGGGACCGGAGCCCTTCGCAGACCACGGGGTGATCGTCGACCACCAGCACGCGGATGACCGACTCGACGTTCATCGGGACCCCAGGACTCCGACCACCGAGAGCGGAATCTTCAGGCTCACCCGCGTGCCCTCGCCCGGCCGGCCGTCGATCTCCAACCGCCCGCGCCAGAGCTCGGCGCGTTCCTGCATGCCTCGCAGGCCCGCGCTCTCGAGCGTTCGTCCGGACGGCGGCGGCTCCATTCCGACCCCGTCGTCCTGGACGATGACGGTCAGAGAGCGCCAGCCCCAGACCGTCCGGATCTGGATCAACGAAGCCTCGGCATGGCGCAAGGCGTTGGTCAGGGCCTCGCCGACCACGCGGTAGACGTCCTCCGCCATCGCCCGTGGCAGCTTCCGCGATTTGCCCTGCTCCTGGAACTCGACCGCGACCCGGGCGGTCTCCGCCATCTTCAGCGCCTGGAATCGGAGCGCCTGGTCGAGCCGCATCTCGCCCAGCTCGTCGCAGCGCAACCAGGCGACCACCCTCTGCACCGAGCCGAGGTTGGCCCGGGCGATCTCCCGTGCGCGCTGGATGTTCCACGCGGCCGCGTCCCCTGCGGCGAGGCGCTCGGCGGTCTCGAGCTGGAGCACGATCCCGGTCAGGCCCTGGGACAGGCTGTCGTGGACGTCGCGCGAAACGCGGTGCCTCTCATCCAGCACCGCCTGGTGGACATGCAGCCGGCGGATGCGCAGCCGGTAGAGCCCCCAGACCAGGGCGATCAGGAAGACCGCCACGGCGGCTTCGAACACCGGAGTCCGGTAGAAGGGAGCGGGGATCGAGAACGAGTAGCGGGTCGGCTTGTGGCTCCATGCTCCGTCCGGCAACCGGGCCGCGACCTCGAACGTGTACTCCCCGGGGGCGAGGCTCGTGTAGGTCGCGACCCGCCGAGACTCGGCGAGCACCCACTCCCGGTCGAAGCCCACCAGCCTCGTACGAAACCGGACGCGCTCCGGAGCCGTGAACGTGGGCACCGTGTACTCGACCTCGAGCCGCGAGGTGCCGAGGGGCAGCCGGAAGGTCTCCGGAGGCGCGAGCGAGCGCCCGTCGGCCATCACCCGCTCGATCACGACGGGAGGGACCGACAGCCGCCGGCTCTGCCGATCCGGATCGATCACGCCCACGCCCTCGACCGTCGCGAACCACAGGCGGCCGTCCCGCGCCCGCCACGCCGTCGGCTGCCCACCCCCCGTGCACTCCCCTCCGGGCAGCCCCTCGGCGGCGCCGAACTTCCGCCAGGAGAGTCGCACCTGCCCACCGTCGGCGAGCTCGTCCAGCTCGCTCTTCGCGACTCGGAACACTCCACGGTTGGTCGCGATCCACAGGTACCCCCGGTGATCGTCGAGGATCGCGTGGAGGGAACCCAACGGCAGGTCGTCGGTCAAGGCGAACCTCTGGACCTCACCGTCGCGCAACCGGAGCAACCCGCCGCCCAGCGTCCCGATCCACACGCTGCCCCGCTCGCCGAGGCCGAGGGACAGGACGCCTTCCCGGACGCGGTCGCCGACCTCCGGTCGGAGCACGAGACCGTCGCGGCATCGGAGCAGCCCGTGCTCCAACGTTCCCACCCAGACTCCGCCGCCGGGATCACCCACGAGACTCGTGACCGTCGCGCGCGACAGCCGGTCGTCCGCCACCGGCAGCCGCTCGATCCGTCCGTCCCGCAGACGGCTCAGGCCGCCCCCTTCGGTGCCGATCCACAGGATGCCGTCGTCGGACCGGAAGAGCGCCGAGACCGTGTCACTGCCCAGGTCGGCGGTCGTCCCGACCTGCTCGATCCGGCCGTCCCGGAGTCGCGCCAGACCCTGGCCCGTGGTGCCGAGCCAGACCGTCCCCCCGCCGTCGGCCAGAACCGAGCGCACGGAGAGCCTCTCGTCGCCCGGGCTCCCCACGGCGCGGATCCGGTTTCGGCCGCGCAACCGCAACACGCCGTCGTCGGAGGCGATCCAGAGATCGCCGGCGGGATCTTCCGTCACCGACCGGACGCGCGACGCCGGCAGACCGTCCTTCCTCGTGTACCCGGTCACGGTCGCGGGTCTCAGCCGGCGGAGGCCCGCGGTGTGCGTCCCCAGCCAGAGGCTCTGCTCCCGGTCCTGAAAAAGAGAGGTGGCCGTGCGGTCGGTCTCCAGGCGCGGGCCCAGTGGCCGGAGAGGGTCGCCGCCGAGGCGCAGAACGCCGTCCGTGGTCCCGACCCAGAGCCGCCCCGCGGTGTCCTTCAGCAGACACCGCACCGTCAGGGGGTCGTCGCCGTCGGCCAGCTTCACCGGCTCGGCGCGCCCCCGGCTCAACCTGAACAGACCGGCCCCGGCGGTACCGATCCACAATGCGCCGTCGTCCGTTCCGAGCAGGGCCTCGACCGAGAAATCGACCGGAGAAGGGGCCGGCAGGTCGATCCGCTCGAACGACGCGCCCTCTCCGATCCCGCGGGCCGCCACGCCGCGGCTCGTCCCGACGTAGATCCGCCCCTCCCGGTCCTCGCCGAGCGAGAGGATCTCGAGGCTGGGGAGCCCGTCGTCCAGACCGAAGGTCTCGACCCGCGCACCCTCCACCAGGGCCAGTCCCTGGGGCGTCCCGATCCAGAGCCGCTCCGCGTCGTCTTCCAGGAGCGCCGTGATCTCGCTCGCCGGCAGGGCATCGTGGCCGTCGAGCACGTGGGAGATCGTTCCGCCGGCGAGGCGCGAGACCCCGCCGCCGAAGGTCCCGATCCACAGCGATCCGTTCTTCGCCAGGGCGAGGGCTCGAACGTCACTGCTGAGCAACCCGGCAGAGCTCGTCGAGTTGAAGACCCGGAAGCGCAGCCCGTCGAAGCGGGCCAGCCCGGCGTGGGTCGCCAGCCAGAGGTAGCCATCCCGGGTCTGGGAGACCGCCAGCACCGCGTCGTGGGGCAGACCGTTCTGGGCGTTCCAGCCCTGACTGACGAAGCCGCGGGCCCCGGAGCCCACCGCGGTGGGCTCGGCGCCGCTCGGCGCACCGCTCAGCACGAGCAGGGGAAGCGCGACGAGCAAGCAGCCGATCCTCATTCGCTCACTCTCCCCGGTAGGGCACGCCCTCGGTCATCCATTCGGGCGCCGGCTCGCCCTTGAGGTAGTGGTCGAAGAACTCCCGCATCTTGATCGAGTAGTCCAGCTTGTTGCCGTATCGGGTCAGGTGGTGTGGCTCGCCCCGATACTGGAGGAAGAAGGCCTCCTTGCCCAGGCGCCGCATGGCCAGGTAGAGCTCGATCCCCTGGGTCCACGGCACCGCACCGTCCTCGTCGCCGAATTCGATGAGGAGCGGCGTCTCGATGCGGTCGGCGTAGAACAGGGGCGAGTTCTCGATGTAGCGGTCCCGGGCCTCCCAGAGCGACGCGCCGAGGCGGCTCTGGCTCTGCTCGTACTGGAACTGCCGGGCGAGGCCGGTGCCCCACCGGATGCCGCCGTAGGCGCTGGTCATGTTGGAGACCGGAGCGCCGGCGGCGGCGGCGGCGAACAGGTCGGTCTGGGTGATCACGAAGGCGGCCTGGTAGCCGGCCCAGGAGTGCCCCTGGAGCCCGACGGCGTCCGGGTCGGCGACCCCCATCTCGACCAGGTGCTGGACGGCGGACACCAGGCACTTGGTGGCGGCGAGACCGGGGCGCCCCACCTCGAAGCGGATGTCCGGGAGGAAGACGGCGTAGCCCCGGCTCGCGTAGTACGGGAAGCTGGGGCGGTGGTTGACCACCGGCTCGTTGAACCGGTGCACCCGGTAGCTGTAGGTGCGGTAGAAGTAGACCAGCACCGGCACGCGCTCGCCCTCCCGGTAGCCCGCCGGCTTGATCAGCACCCCCTGGAGCGGCTCGCCGTCCGGGCTGGTCCACTCCACCAGCTCGCTCTCGCCCCAGGCGAACCGGTCGATCTGCGGGTTGGCGTCGGAGAGCTCGAGCCGCTGGTCCAGCTCCAGGTCCGCCACCCAGAGGTCGGGGAACTCGGTGTAGCTCTCCCGGGTGAAGAGGATGCGCTCGGCCTCCTCCGCCCTGGGGCCGGGATCGTAGGTCTTGCCCGGCTCGTCCACCAGCTCCCGGAGGCCGGTCCGCGCCGACTCGCCGACGCGGGCCGCGAAGAGGCCCCGGTGCTTCTCGCGGTCGTGGTACCCGGTGAGCAGCAGGCGCTCGCCCGGCTCCACGTGATCGAGGCGCTCGTCCTTCTCCGGATCCGGGTCGACCACCCGGAAGATCCGCTCGTCCCCCCGGCCGTCGGTCAGGCGGATCGGCTCACCGCCCGCCGGGTCGGTCGGGAGCTGCCAGACGTCGTACTTGTCGTAGATCAGCACCGCCGTGTCCTCGCCGTCCCGGGAGACCCAGTCGGCCACCCCGTACCCGGGGGCGGGGCCCGGGTAGTCGTGGTCCTCGTCGGCGAACGGCACGCCGAGGCCCTCGGTCAGGTTGCGGGCGGCCCCGGTGTCGCCATCGAAGAGATACCAGTGGGGGCTGCGGTAGTAAGCCACGTAGCGCCCTCCGGGCGACAGCGACGCCTCCTCCTCGAGCCTCTCCGCCACGAGCTGCCGGGAGCCGTTCTCGAGATCGACCCGGTAGACGTCCCGGTACCAGCCGTCCCAGGTGATCTCCCGGAGATAGGGCACGTCGGCGAGACCGAGCACGGCCCGGGGGTTGTCGACCGGCGCCACCTCCCGCATCTCCCGGCCCGCGAGCGGCACCACCCGGTCGGCCTCGCGGTGCCAGACGGCCAGGTAGGTGCGGTCCTTCTCCTCGTCCCAACGCTCCTTCTGGTTGGGAATGATCAACGGGTCGTTCCAGTGCCAGACGTCGACGGTCCGCTCCTCGAGGATCGCGTCGACGTCGTACGGATCGAAGGGCTTCTTCTCGGACTCGTCCTCCTCGGACTCTCCCTCCTCATCGCCCTCCGCCTCGTCGTCCCGCGGCGCCTCGTCCCGCGGCTTGAAGCCGAAGAACAGGCGCTCGCCGTCCTCGCTCCACGTGAGCTCGTTGACCGAGGGCACGAACCAGCCCTCCGGCGCCCCGTCGGACGTGGCGGCGGTGCGGGCCGCCCGGGGCCGACCGGGACCGTCCGGGCCGTCCGGGTCGTCCGGACCGGGACCCCAGACCCAGACGTCGGCCTCTCCCGGTTCGCCCTCCTCGTCGTCGACCGCGGCGACGAAGCCGAGCAGGCTCCGCTCCGGCGCCCAGGCGAGGGCGGAGTACCGGCCTCGCTCGGCCCGGTGGAGCGCCTGCTCCGGGGGTTGGGAGTCCCCCGCTCCCTGCACCAGCGGCCGGAGGTACAGGCCGTTGCCCTCTCCGCCCGGCGCGGCCACGGCGAAGGCCAGGTGGTCGGCCGGCTCGTCGAAGGCGTAGTGCTCCACGTAGGGGATCTCCACCTCGCGACCGGTGACGAGCTCCCGGAGGACGAGGGGCGAGCCGACGCGCTCGTCCTCCGGCTCGGCCGCCTCCTCACCTTCCCCCGTCTGCTCCTCCGGCCGAGGGGGCATCGGCTCCGGCGGGATTTCGGTCTCGGGCTCGGGAACCGGCTCGGGGCCCCCCCGCTCCTCTCCGGGCTCGTCCCGGTCCTCCGCCCCGTCCGCGCCCTCGTCCGGCGGGAAGCGATGGATGACCACCCAGCGGCCGTCCTCCGAGAAGGCGAACGACTTCACCCGCTCGTAGGAGGTGACCGAGCCGTCCGCGGTTGCGAGCAGCGCGAAGCCGGTTTTCGGTCCGTCGTCATCACCCCCGTTCTTCTTCGAGCCCTTCTCGGCCTTCACCACCTCCTCGAGCGGCGGCTTCACCAGCGCACCGACCCAGCCGGCGTCGGAAGAGATCCGCGGTGCCGAGCCGCGCTCGATCCGGTACACCGCCTCCCCGTCGGTCGACCGCACCAGCACCTCGCCGTCCCCCCGATCCGGCCGCGACTCGTAGGCGACCCAGGAGCCATCGTCCGAGATCACCGGATCGTGCAGCGTCCGGAACCTCATCAGATCGGTCAGCTCGAGCGGCCGCTCCTGGGCGACGCCCGGAGCCGCGACCAGCGCGAGCAGGAGGATCGACGCGAAGGCGGGGAAGAGCGCGAGGCGAACGGATCGGAACCGCATGAAGAGACTCCTTCGAAAGACCGGCGGAGAGCGACAGATGGTGGAACGAAACGCGGAGAGTGTACCGGATGCCCTCCCAACGCCCCCGCCCCGGCCGGCACAGGTCCGGCCGCTACCAAGGTAGGAGAGATCGGGGGATCCGGGCACGGCAGAGAGCGGTGATCCGTGGAGGGGCGCGGTGAGTCCCTCGCCGGTCGCAGTCTGCCGCCGAGGGAGCTCACCGCGTACCCTCCCGGCGAACCTCGGGCGAAGTCGTCCATCCAGCGGCCGTCACCGCCGTACCATCCACGCCACGGCCGGCACCAGCGGCACCGCGATGGTCGCGACGGCCGCCGCCACCTGCGCCGGCTCGCCGCTCGCCAGCCGGGGCCAGTTGAAGATGAACAGGTCCGCCGTCCAGTGGGAAAGCACCACGGTCAACGCGTCGAACCGCAGGAAGGCCCAGCCCCACACGCAACCGACCAGCGTGAACACGAGCGCCCGGCCCCAGAACGGCTCCTCCGGCGGCAGGAAGGGCAGACCGGTATGGGTCGTGCCGTAGATCAGCGCCGGCACGACGACCGCCAGGATCGCGCCCACCCGCGGCCGGCGAACGAGCGACAGCAACCAGCTCCCGGCGAAGAACCGGTAGCCCAGCTCCTCCGCCAGGGCCACCATCAGGAAATAGACCAGGGTCGAGACCGCCGGCGCGGCCGAG
>JASFUJ010000049.1:0-9918 GCA_050050355.1 Acidobacteriota bacterium | reverse complement strand
CGCGGATCGTGAGCTTCGCCGTCCCCGCGATCTGGCTCTCCGGCCGGCCGGGTTTCGAGCTCCGCCACCTCTGGTACCTGTCCGTGGCGACGGTGCTGCTCCAGATGACCCTCTCCCTGCTCCTGCTGCGCCGTGAGCTCGGGAAGCGCCTGGACGGTCGGGTGGCCGAGCCCCCGGTTCCGCCGGTTCCGCCGGTCGTCGCGGGAGTGGCTCCGGAGCCGGCCGGGGAGGACGCCGACTCCTAGGGTCTGTTCTTCGTCGCGCGAAGCCGGTGCAGGAACGAGGCGAGGAGCACGCCGAAGAGCATGCCCGAGGAGAAGATCAGGAGCAGGTCGACGGACCGTAGCTCTCGGATGCTGGGCGACGTCCACAGGAGTCCGAGCGTGAGACCGAAGACGATGACCAGGCCGGCGAGGGATTTCTTGTTCATGGGGGTGCCTTTCAGGGTTGGATGGGGGCGCCGGTCCGGAGGATCGCGACCAGGTTGACGAGGATGCCGGCCAGCAGGCCGCCGACGTTGAACGCGACGTGCGCCGCGATGGGCGGCAGGAGGCTCTCGGTTCGCCGGCGCAGGTGGGCGGTCTGGAACCCCAGGAGGGTCGTGGCGGTGACCAGGATCACCACCGTCCACCAGTCGGCGCCGGATGGGATGAGGCTCAGGTGCATGGAGCCGAAGAAGAGGCCGCTGATCACCACCGGGGACCCTCCCTCCGGGAAGGCGTCCCGTAGCGACGACTGGAGCCATCCGCGGACGAAGAGCTCCTCGGTGACGCTCGAGTAGAGCCAGACCGAGAAGACCAGCCCGAGGAACCCGAAGCTCCTCAGGCCGGGGACACCCTCGGCCGGCGTCAGGAGGATGCCCGCGGTCGCCGCGGCGCCGAGCAGGCCGCCGAGCCCGGCCGCGCGGAGCCAGCGAGCGCCGATCGGCCGCCGGAAGCCGTAGTGGCCCCAGGTCGGGCCGGAGCCGGGACCGGACCTGCGGCCGGAGATCCAGACCGCCGCGAGCGTGAAGGCGAGGAGGATCGTCTTGACGATGAAGTGCGGCGCCGTCGGGTGCGCCTCGAAGAACGCACCGAGCTCCGTTCCGGCGAGCAGGCGGGGCACGAGGAGGGCGACGCCGAAGACGGCGTACCCGGTCACGATGAGTCGGGCGGGGCTTCTGGTCGGCCTGGAGCTCACGGGTCCACCTCCTCGGGCGGTGTGGCGAAGCGTTCGAACAGCTCGAGCTGGCCGGGCACGTCCCGGTCGACGAAGAACTCGTGGCGGTCGAGGGCCCGTCTCGCCGGCGAGTCTTCGGGATCGTCGTCGACGTTGCGGCGAATGCGGTGCAGCGTGTGCTCCGACAGGCGGCCGGAGAGGACGACGCAGGAGAGGTAGAGGCTCTCGGACCAGAGCGCCTGGTGGACGCGATCGAGCGTGGAGCTGAGGAGGGCCAGCAGCACCTCCCGGCCATCGACGACGACATTGAGCTGCTCCGCCCCCCATTGCCGGACCGACTCCTCTCCGGTGGTGGCGAGCACCACGTCGCACCCCGGAAGCTCCACGTCGCGATACGCCTCGACGCGGACGTCGAGGCCCCGTCGCGCCGCCCGGACCGCGGCTCCGGAGATCCGCTCCAAGGCCCGCGGAAACGCATCGATCACTGCCAGGTCACTGGCCGTGTCGAGCATCCTCTCGCAGCGTTCGAAGACCTCTCCCGGGTCCTCGATCCGGTAGACGCGCTCGTCGAAGTGCTGCGTGTGGAGGCCGCTCAGCACGGCTTCCGCGGCCTGTGTCTTGAGCTGGAGATCGCGCCGGGTTCGGGACAAGAACTCGTTCGGCGGCACCGCGCGGCAGACGCGTGGCTCGCCCTCCTCGAGGAGCACTGCCCCGGAGCCGGCCAACGACTCGACCGCCTTGTACACATTGGCCGTCGCCTTGCCGATCGCCTTGCCCACGGCGTACGCGGTGGCCGGCTCGCCCCGCAGCAAGAAGAGATAGACGTCGGCTTCGAGTCGGTTCAGTCCCAGGGACCGAAGGGCATCGCGGGCTCTCTCGGCAGCGTCCATTCATCCATAGTATAGAACTATACTACGAATGTCATCCCCCTCCCTCTCCACGCGCTCGCGGAGCCCCATTCCGACCACTCGTCCGCAAACGGAGGATCCACGAGAGCTTCCGGCCGCTGAGGCGGTTTCCTCGAGCAGGTGGCCGCGCCCGGGAGGTGGCCTACCGGTTCCTGTCGGCGATGGCCGGCGACCGGCCCGGCTTCGAGGAGGCGATCCGGGCGCTGTTCGCGGCCGACCGGGCCAAGCTCGAGGCGGAGACCGAGGGTTGGCTTCCCGGCCGACGTGCGCGAGTACGCCCTGAAGCTGGCCGCCGGAGCGTTCCAGGAGACCCCCTGACCCGTCAGGTCAGGAGCCCGAACAGGATCCCGCCGCCGAGAGCACCGGCGAACGAGGTGATCAGCATTCCCCCGAGAGGCACTTCCCGGCCCCATCTCGATCGCGCGTAGATTGTCAGGAGGGGAACATTCGCCCAGGAGAGAACGAAGAACCCAATACCGGCCCAGACGGCGGTCGGCAGATCCACGACGCCGTCGAGCAACCGCGGCGCACCCACGAGGACACCGGTCAGGACGGACGCGTCCAGGACCAGTAGCTCCAGGACGAGCACGCCGAGCTCCCACCGCCTCACGCGGAATGTCTTCTCGTTGGTCATCTCAGTCTGCGGCATCACGAGCTCCTCACTCCAACAGCCAGCAGGTGATTGCGCAGCCGACCTCGGCACCGATGCAGCCTATGCCAAAGCACGCGGGCCACAGCGGGCCGGACCTGATGCACTGAATCGCTACCGCCGCGCAACCACCGACCACGCAGGCACGCCAGCAATGTGCCCAGCTAGACCAGCCCACCGGAGTGTACATGCTGCCATTGCTGCCATAGGCGGTGTGCGAACCGTTCGGCGACCGACTGGCAAGGGTCACGCCATGATGCGAGCGACGGCTGGGCCATGGTGGGGCCTCGTTCGTCGCCGGTAGAGGCTCGCCTCCCGGTCCGTCACCCCCGCCACTCCAGGTTTTTTCGTAGTAGTTCCATTCGTGGGTCTCATCCGAGGCGTCGATCTGACCTTCCCAGGTCGATGCGTCGCCACTCGAGTACACTTCGACGTAAATCGAGCCTTCCCAGGTAGCGTCGTTCCCGTCGTCCCAGGACCAGAAGACGATCTCTCCGTCACTGTTCTCCTCGGAGTAGTCCTGGGTCGGAACAGCTCGGGAACCCGAGCTTTCATTGCGATTGGATGCCAGCCGTACAGTTCTCTCGACGTACACGTGCTCAGTGGGTTCGAGTCCTCGTGCCCTCAGACTTTTCCGAACACCCTTGAACGCCTCGGGTCGCCGTGAGAAGAGATTATAGAGGTGCGTCAGTGCCGCTTCGCCCTTGAGCTTCTCGACAAAGGAGCCGTCCCTTCTCTGCACCCGTATGACGTCCGAGCTTCGCTGTGCTCTTCGTTCAAAATGGCTTCGAGTTGAAGGCTCCGACTGGCTCGTCGGATCGGTCGCTGCCAGGACACTTGCCGGGGATGTCCCGAGGACCGCCATCGCGATGAGCAGAAAGCCTGCGATCTTCTGGATTCGCTTCTGCATGGCGTAGACCGCCTCCCTTCTCCAGATAGAAGTGCTTCCAGGTTGTCGCGGTGAGAGATCCAACAGAAAGGCGAGAAATAGCGCGGCCTCCCGTCGACCCCTGTTCACCGTCGAGCCGGTCTACCTCACGACCGCCGCCGGTGATCACCGCCGCGCAATTCCTCACATTATAAATGTCGACCCGGAAGCCGTCAAGAAGACGAGGAAGCTCCGAGGTTCGACCCGTGGAACCGTCGGTCCCCTCACAGAGGGTTCGACCAGCAGGCCCTCGAGGCCCGCGGCGCGGAGCTCCCGGAGGAACCGTTCACCGTAGCTGCGCTGGAGCGTGCTCAATGCGAGATGGGCCGCGTCCCGGAGCTCGGGGCGCCCGGGTGGGGAGTGCCTTCCGCCCGGCCTCACCCCATCTCGCCCAGGCTCTCGTCCAGCGCCCGGGCGATGGTGTCCATGCCCGGCTCGTCGATGACGATCGGCGGGGCGATCCGCAGGTTGGTGTGGTGGGTCTCCTTGGCGTAGACGCCGTGCCGGAGCATCCGGATGCTGAGGTCGTGGCCGTTGACGTCCGGGTGGACCTCCACGCCGATCAGCATGCCCCGGCCGCGGACCTCCTTGACCTTGTCCGGATGGCGCGCCGCCACCTCGCGCAGGATGCCTTGCAGGTAGAAGCCCTTCTCCTTGGCCTGCGCGGAGAGGTCCCGCTTTTCGAACTCGACGATGGTCAGCAGGCCCACGAACGCGGCCAGGGGATAGCCGCCGAAGGTGCTGCCCTCGCTGTGGGGCACGAAGACCTCCATCAGGTCCTGCCGGCCCCCGAGGCAACTGATCGGCAGGATGCCGCCGCCCATGGCCTTGCCGAGGGCGATCAGGTCGGGCCGGTCGAGGCCGAGGCGCTGCCAGGCGAAGTTGGCGCCGGTCCGGCCGTAGCCGGTCTGGATCTCGTCCAGCACGAACAGGGCGTTGTGCTTCTTCGCCAGCTCCTGGACCCCGCCCAGGTACTCGTCCTCGGGGACGATCACCCCGGCCTCGGACTGGATCGGCTCGAGGATGACGCCGGCCACGTTGCCGTGGTGCTCCTCGAAGGCGGCCTCCATGGCGGCGAGGTCGTTGAACGGCACCTGCACCATGCCCGGGAGGAGCGGCTCGAGGCCCTCGCGGGAGGGCGGATCGTCCATCAGGCTGGTGGCGCCCAGGGCCCGGCCGTGGAACGCGTTCTCGGCGGAGATGATCACCGGGGTCTCGGAGATCCCGTCACCGCCCGGTCCGCCGTGCTTCCGGCTCCACTTGCGGACCACCTTGATCGCCGCCTCCACGGCCTCGGTGCCGCCGTTCTTGGGCAGGAACATGTCCATCTTGGTGAAGTCCTGGAGCTTGGCCAGCCACGGCCCCAGGTACGTGTGGGAGATCGACCGGGGGATGGTGGCCATCTGCCCCAGGAACTCCTGCACCGCCGGGACCACCACCGGGTCGTCGTGGCCGAAGGGGACCGCCGAGTAGCAGGCCAGGCCGTCGACCACCTCGGTCTCCACCGGGCCGGCGTCGGTCTCCTTGACGATCTTCAGCATGTAGGGGTTGGAGCCGGCGCCGAGGACCAGCACGCCGGAGAACGGCTCGTAGATGTGGGCACCCAGGGTGTCGAGCGCGTGGTTGTGGTCCTCGATGGTCCAATCCTTGAGCGCCTTGCCGTGGATGACGACGTCTTCGAGAGTCTGCGACATGGTGACTGGCATTCTGGCTCGCCCTTCTGGTTGTTTCTGGTGGTTCGCGGGTTGGTCCCGGTGGGGCACGACGTTCAGTGTCGGTGGCCGGTGCCCCGGGCTCCTTCAGCTCGTCCTGCGGAGAGGGGTTCGCGTCCGGCCGGCCCGGAGCCGGCTCGGGCTCGTCCGCGGACCCGGCGACGCCGACCGAACGCCCGATGCGTGCCGAGCAACGCCGAATCTACATCATCGAGGGGGTGGGAGAGGAAGGCTGGGGGGAGGAGGGGGCTTGCGTCGCCGGCCCGGGCGGGAGCCGGCCGGCTCCCGCCCGGAATCGGCATGGTGCTCAGGTCTCGCTGCAGGAGGTGCCGGTGCGACCGCAGAAGCAGATGTAGTCGCCGATTCCGCACGCCGCGTCGCAGTCCAGGAAGCTGCAACAGCCGATGCAGATCGCGTTCCAGCAGCAGACGTTGGCGTCGTTGGTGGCGTTCTGGCAGCACAGAGACCGGGCGGCGCCGGTACCGAACCCGCGGCAGGTGTAGCCGGAGCATCCGATTCCCTTCGTGCCCAGGACGTTGGAGAGCTGGTCCTGCGGAGCGCAGGAGCCTCCCTTGGCGGTCAGCTCGTTGCCGGGCCGCGCGCCGCGGGATCCTCGCCGCGTCTCGTCGTAGTCCGCGACCACCCCCAGCAGCAGATCGACGTCACCCTTCCGGTCTCCGACCAGCTCTTCGAACGCCGGCTCGGCGGTCCACTCGAAGGCCTGGAAATCGAAGTACGAGTACCCGGTGCGGTCGGTGCCGGGCTCCTTGATCTCGAGGATGCCCTGGGCCTTGTTCCAGTCGACCGCGATCGCCGCCCGCCCCGGGCTCTCCAGCGTCGCCCGGTAGCCGGCCTCGCCGAACCGGACGGTCACCTCGCCCATGGGGGCGCCGCGCTCGTCCAGGAGGTCGATGGCCACCCCGCCGCGCTCCTGGTGGACCTCGTATCCCGCCACTCCGGCCGCGCGGACGCTCTCCGCCGGGTGCAGCGGGGTGGCGAGGACGCTCGCCTGTGCGGCGCACGCGAAGGCCAGGGCCGCGATGAAGACGATTGCGATGAGTCGGCGCTGCATGCTTTCCTCCAGTCGTTGTCGAAGGTGCATCAGTGGGAGAGTTTCTGAGGAATTCAGAAGACTCCGTCGGAAGATACATGCGATTATTCGCCTTGATGCATTGCTCGTGCGCCACCCCGTCGTGTAGTTCCGTGACTCTCCTTCGGGACGGGTCGTCCTCGTCGTCCGATGCGGGCGATGAGCTCGGCGGACGATGAGCTCGCCCTGGACCGAGGCCGATCGAGCCGGCGCCGCCGGCCGTGATACCGTCGACCGACGGGAGCTCACCTTCCCAATCCCCGACCGCTCCCCCGACCGCCCATGCCCGAGATCGATCTTCCCGGTGTTCGCCTGCACTACGTCGAGCGCGGCTCGGGGGCGGAGACCGCGGTCTTCTCCCACAGCTATCTGGTCGACCACCGTCACTTCGAGCCGCAGATCACGGCGCTCGAGGACCGCTACCGGATCCTGGCGTACGACCACCGCGACCACGGGGAGAGCGAGCACCTGTCCGGCGCGGACCGAGGGCCGTACGGCATGGAGGAGATCTACGCCGACGCCGTGGCCTTCCTCGAGGCCACCTGCGACGGGCCGGTCCACTGGGTCGGCCTCTCCACCGGCGGCTTCGTCGGGGTGCGGCTGGGCATCCGGCGGCCGGACCTGCTCCGCTCGCTGACGCTCATGGACACCTCGGCCGAGGCGGAGCCCACGCTCAGCCGGCTCAAGTACAACCTGATGCTGGCCGTGCTGCCGTGGATCGGCTTCCGGCCGCTGATCGGGGAGACGATGAAGGCCATGTTCGGGCCGCGGTTCCTCCGGGACCCGGAGCGCCGCGAGGAGCGCGAGCTCTGGAAGGCGCGGATGATGGCCAACGACCGGCGTGCCCTGGTGCGGTTCGGACGGGCGATCTTCTCCCGCGACGACGTCAGCGCGGAGGCCGGCGGGATCACGGTGCCGACCCTCGTGATGGTGGGGGAGCGCGACCGCGCCACCCCTCCGGCCCGGGCGCGCCGGCTCGCCGGGTCGATCCCCGGAGCCCGGCTCGAGATCATCCCCCACGCCGGGCACCTGAGCACCGTCGAGGAGCCGGAGGCGGTCAACGCCGTGCTCGGCGCGTTTCTGGATGGCTGCTCCGCTCGCTGATTCGCCCGGCGTGGCCGCCGGGCGGTATGCTCGGGGCGAGCTCCATTCAGTCAACAACCGAGAGGAGGCGAGCGATGGTCGTTCGACGCCTGGGTGTGCTGTCTCTGGGAAAGGTGATGGGCGTGCTCTATGCCCTGATGGGCCTGATCTTCGGCCTGATCTTCTCGCTGGTGTCCCTGATGGGGGCGACGTTCGGTGCCGCCTTCAGTGATACGGGGGGCGCCGACGCCCTGTTCGGCGTCCTGTTCGGGATCGGCGCGGTGATCGCCCTGCCGATCTTCTACGGGGTGATGGGCTTCATCTTCGGCCTCCTGACCGCCGCGCTCTACAACCTGACGGCGTCGATCATCGGCGGCCTGGAGCTGGACGTGGAGTGAGAGTATGAGCGGCCCCCCGGCCGTCACCGCGACGGAGGGGGGGCCGCCGGAGGCGGGACGCCTGATGAAGCTTCGCCTCGAACCGACCAGGGCTTCGGCCCCCTGACGATGCGGCCTCCGGGAGGAGGTGCCCCCTGCCTCCCCGCGAGGGGAGGAAGGGGGTCAGGGGGTTTGGAGGGGAGACCTAGTTGAAGTCCACCTCCACCCGCGCGTACACCACCCGGCCCGGCAGGTCGTGGACCACCGGGCTCATGCCGATGACGCCGCAGGAGTCGCAGACGGCCGGGTCCTCGTCCAGGAAGTTGTCCGAGCCGACCACGAGGGTGATCGCGTCGTCCTTGAACGGCATCAGGTAGCGCGCCTGGACGTCCGTGAACACGCGGGAGTCGAGGGTGTTGCCCGACGCCTGCTCCATGTCGTGGACGTAGCGCAGCACCGCACCGGCGCTGTAGCGGTCCAGGGTCCAGTCGACGGTCGACAGGGCCCGCCATTCGGGGAACGCCCGCTGGAAGGTCTCGTTCGTGATGGTCCCGGTGCGGTCCACCTCGGTCAGCGAGCCGTCGGGGTTGCGCGTCAGCTCGGTGAAGTTGTCGAGGTAGGTGGCGTTGAGACCGTAGTTGAACGTCCCGAACCGCCACGTGGGGCTGGTCCAGCGGAACGAGAAGTCGGCCCCCGAGGCCTCGATGCCGCCGATGTTCTGGAGCTGGTTGTCCACCAGGTTGATGAGACCGGTGTTGGTGCGCTCCACGGCGTCGCAGAAGAACGGATCGAGGGTCTCCACGCAGGCGGTCACCACGTCGGCCGGGTCGCGGCCCTGGATCGCCTGGTCGATCTCCAGGTCGTAGAAGTCGGCGGACACGGTCCAGCTCTTCCGGCCGTACACGACGCCGAAGGAGTAGTTGTCCGAGGTCTCCGGGATGAGGTTCTCGTTGCCGGCGGAGACGGCGGAGAGCTGCGGGTTGCGCTGGGCGAAGTTCACCGGCACGCCGAGAGCCCGGCAGTTGTCGATGATGTTCTGGGGCTGGGGCGTGTCCCGGCCGCCGTTGGCGGAGCCGATCCGCCCGAGCACGTCGGCGCACGGATCGAGGAAGGTGAAGTCCTCGCGGGCGGCGCCGCCGAACAGCTCACCGATGCCGGGAGCCCGGAGGCCGGTCGAGTAGGACGCCCGCAGCGAGAGCTGGTTGATCGGCTGCCACAGCAGGCCGACCTTGTAGGTGTCCTCGCCGCCGAAGGTGCTGTAGTCCGAGTAGCGCCCGGCCAGGTTGAGCTCCAGGTACTTGAAGCCGGTGGCGTTGAAGACCAGCGGGATGCTGATCTCGCCGTAGGCCTCGGTCACGTCGAAGCCGCCGGCGGTCGGGCCCGACGGGATGCCGGCGGTCTCGCCGCTGGCGGCGACCGGATCCGGCTGGAACGAGCCCTCGTGCTCCCGGTACTCGGCGCCGGCCGCGAACGCCACCACGCCGGTGGGGAGCTGGAACAGGTCGCCGGTCACGTTGCCGCTGATGTCGACCAGGGTCTGCTCGCTGAAGTCCCGCTGGATGAAGCCGACGAAGTCGAGCATCTCCTGGGTGATCGAGCCGTTGCCGTCGGGACCCTGGCCGCCGAAGAAGTTGAACGGCACGCAGTTGGGGGTCGCGGCGCAGACCTGGGGGTCGCCCAGGGCGACGGCCAGCCGGGCGGCGTTGTGGGCGCCGAACTTCTGCTGGAAGCCGCGGTTCTCACCGTAGCTGGCGGTGATGTCCCAGAGGAAGCCCCGGGAGCCGGTGTGGATGTCGCCCTCGATGCCCAGGCTGCCGAAGTAGGTGTCGACCTCCTGCTCGAAGATCCGCGGGCCGGACTCGAGCGGCCGCCGGCCGAAGAACTCGAGGGTGCCGTCGGCCACCGACAGGTCGACGCCGAACGGGTTGTAGCGCTGGTCGGCGTCGATGACGATGTTCTCCAGGATCCGGTTGCCGCAGCCGTTGCCCAGGCAGAGCGGCTCGGGAGCGGCCA
>JASFUJ010000048.1:0-9975 GCA_050050355.1 Acidobacteriota bacterium | reverse complement strand
GGGTGCTGCGAAGCCTGCAGGTCCGCCTGGAAGGTCTCGAAGCGCAGAGCGAGCAGCAGGAGGAACGGCTGGCCGAGCTCGCCGAACGGCTCGAGGCGCTCAAGCGGATCGACCTGGAGCGCTCCCGCGAGCCCCCTCCGCGGTAGGCCGAACCGGATCGGATCGGACCGGATCGAACCGAACGGGACGGGAAAATCGCCCGGGCCGCCCTCGCATCCCTCCCCGCCCGGGGGCCACGGCTCCCGCCTCCCGCCGTCCGCCTCCATCGGAAGGTTCGGCATAATCACCTGAAAACAGAAGATTTATCCTCGGAACCACCGGCCTTCGGAGGCCGGCACGGCCCTTGCGCCTTGTGCACGGTGCCGGATCGGGCACCGCCCCCCGGCGAGCATCGCGAACCCAACCACAGGGAGACCGACCATGACTCAGTACCGTGCCAAGCTCCCCCTCACCGACCGCAGAGCCCGGAGTCCCCGCGGGCTCCTCATCCTCGGCCTGGTCCTCCTGCTCACCCCGGCCTGCTCGCCCGGCGGCGAGGAGGCGGCGGCCGCGGCGGAGAACGCCCGGGAGGGCCGCGTGGAGCGGACCCTGTCGAGCGCCGGCGAGCACGTCGACGACGCCATCCTCCACTTCGAGGTCAAGGCCCGCCTGCTCGACGAGCTCGGCTGGGCCGCGATCGGAATCGAGGTCGACGCGGTGGACGGCCGCATCCTCCTGACCGGCGAGGTGCCCGAGCGCTCCGACCGGGAGCTCGCCGAGGAGATCGTCCGCTCGGTCGACGGGGTGCGGCGGGTGGAGAGCCGCCTGGAGCTCGAGGAGGACGCCTCCCCGGACGGCGCGAGCGCCGCCGAGCGCGTGGCGCGAGAGGCCGAGCGCGAGGTGCGCGACGGCCTGCTCGAAGCGCGGCTCAAGGCCCGCCTGCTCGAAGAGATCGGCCGCCACGCCCTCGACCTGGAGGTCGAGGCCGCCGACGGCGTCGTGACCCTCCGCGGGACCCTCGACAACGAGGCCCACGAACAGCTCGCCCTCGAGACCGCCAGCCGGACGAAGGGGGTCGAGAAGGTGGTGAACCTGATCGAGACGTGAGGGAGCTCGCATCCGGCGGACTGAAGCCGGTCGGGCGGCTCGCACCACTCGCTCCCGGCCGGCATCGCCCCGCCATCACCCTACTCGAGCACCCCGACCCGCACCCCGCTCGGGTGCTCCGGCGACCGGTACACCCGGTGGGTCGCCGGGACGAAGTCCTCCTCCCCGGCCTCGAAGATGTTCTCCACCCAGCTCTGGGGGTTCCGGTCCACGAACGGGAACCAGGTGCTCTGGACCTGGACCATCACCCGGTGCCCCCGCCGGAAGGTGTGCAGCGCGTCGTTCAGCCGGAAGGTGACCCGGGTGACCTCCCCCGGCTCGAACGGCTTCGGCGCCTCGTAGCTCTCCCGGAAGCGCCCCCGCATCACCTCGGCCCGCACCAGCCGCTGGGTGCCCCCGAGGTCCTCGTCCCGGTCCGGCCGCTCCGCCACCCACCGCGGTTCGTCCTCCGGGAAGACGTCGATCACCTTCACGATCCAGTCCGCGTCCCGCCCGGTGGTCGAGACCCACAGGTCCGCCGTCAGCGGTCCGGCGAGGGTCAGGTCCTCCGCCAGCGGCTCGCTCTCGTAGACCAGCACGTCCGGCCGCCAGGCGGCGAAGCGCTGGTCCTCGGTCATGTAGTCCTTGGCCCAGCCGTTGGTGATCTCCATCGTGTAGGGCACCGGCCGGGCCGGGTCGGAGACGAAGGCGTCGTGGGCCTCCGCGTCCCCGTCGCCGGCCGGCTCGGGAGCCTCGAAGGACAGCCCGCCGCCGGCCCCCAGGTGGAGCGTCCGTTCCTCGAGCCCCGCCGGTGGCCAGGCGTCGAACCGCCGCCAGCGATCGGCGCCGGTCTCGAACACCAGCGCCTCCGGCAGGTCGAGCTCGCCCTCGCCCTTCAGGAAGTGGCGGAAGAAGGGCAGGTCCACCTCCCGCTGGTAGTACTCCGACGTGGCGAACCCGAAGTCCGCCTCCCCCAGCGAGCGGCCGTCCGTGCGGTTCCAGCCGCCGTGGGACCACGGCCCCATGACCAGGACGTTGAAGATCCCCGGGTTCTGCTCCTCGATCGCCCGGTAGGTGGCGAACGGCCCGTACAGGTCCTCGGTGTCGAACAGGCCGCCCACCACCATCACCGCCGCCTCGATGCCCCGCAGGTGCGGCAGGATGTTGCGGGCCTGCCAGAAGGCGTCGTAGTTGGGGTGCTCGACGATCCGGTTCCAGAACTCCACCTCGCCGTGCAGGAACCGCTCGTCCAGGTTCGAGAGCGGCCCCACGTCCAGGAAGAAGCCGTAGCCGTCGGGGGTGCCGTGGTCGAAGCGCTGCGCCTCCTCCGTCGTCGGCTCCGGCCGGGGCTGGCCGAAGCCGGAAAAGAAGTTGAACGCCAGGGGCAGGATGAACGCCCCGTGGTGGTGCATGTCGTCCCAGAACCAGTCGGCGATCGGCGCCTGGGGCGAGACCGCCGCGAGGGCCGGGTGGGAGTCGATGGCCCCGGCCGAGGCGTAGAACCCGGGGTAGGAGTTGCCCCACATCCCCACCTTGCCGTTGTGGCCCTCCACGTGCTCCAGCAGCCACTCGATGGTGTCGTAGGTGTCGGTGGCCTCGTTGATCCCGTCCGGGTTCGCATGCGGCCGCATGTTGACGAACTCCCCCTCGGACAGGTACCTCCCCCGCACGTCCTGCCGGACGAAGATGAACCCCTCCTCGGCGTACGCCTCCGACGGCCCCAGCCTGTCCGGGTACTCGGCGGCGCCGTAGGGATCGGCCGCGTACGGCGTGCGGATCATCAGGATCGGGTAGGTCCGCTCCGGCCCGGCGTCGTGGGGCACGTAGACCGCCGTGAACAGCTTCACGCCGTCGCGCATCGGGATCCGATGCTCGAGCTTGGTGTAGTGGGAGCGGATGTACGCGGCGAGGGCGTCGCGCTCGGACCCGGCTTCGGCTTCGGCTTCGGCCCGGGCACCCGAGCCGGCCGGGGCGGACCGAGCGAGACCCGCCGGCAGGAGCGCGAGCAGGAGGACGGCGAGGAGGACGGCGAACCGGACGGACCGAGAGGGTGTGGGCATCATACCGGCGAGCTTATCGCTCCCGGCCGCCGGGAGATCGATCGGCTCGAGATCGCCCTGGCGGCCCCGCTCGACCAGCTCGGTCCGAACCGGGGGATCACCCGGGCAGGTGGTCGCGGATCGAGATCTCCGCCCAGCTCGCCACCGGCTCGCCGGCGTCACAGGCGGTGACGATCGCCTTCTTGGCGGCCCCGTAGGCGGCCTGGATCTTCTTCACCTCGGCGAGGATCTCGTCGAGGATGGCGTCCGGGTAGATGACACCGTCCTCGAGGAGCGACATTTTCGTGGGGTCGTCGTCCGGGAGGGCCCGGTACTGGGAGCTGAAGCTCGCCTTCTGGCGGGCCAGCTCGTCGAGGCTGTAGCCGTTGGGGGTGCGCTGCTGCTGGAAGTAGGTGGCGATCTCGGCCCGCAGCCGCCGGATCGCGAAGCTCTTGATCGTGTCCCGGTCGATCAGCCCCTCCTCGACCAGCTCGTCGATGGTCTTCTCCTCGACCTTGCCACCCACCAGCTTCTGCGTCGGGGTCAGAACCGGAGCACCGGCCTCGATCTGCCGCTCGAGGGACGTCTCGACGATCTCGCCCCGCTCGTCGATCTCGAAATGGGCGGGGATGCAGCTCTTGTCGGTGATGCCGATCTCCATCGTCGCCGGGTCGAACTCCGGCCACACCTCCTCCGGCGGCACCTCCCGGGCCTCGGCCGGGGTGTGGTCGATGAAGATCGTTTCCTTGGTGGTCTTGTCGCGGACCACGAACATGGCGCTTCCTCCGTCAGAGCTCGACCGCGACGAGGCTTCGGGTGTCCCCGTACCACGAGGCGGTCAGGTATGCGGTGATTGCCGGGTGATGAGTTGGGAACCACCCCCAAAAGGAGGTCGAGAACGCTCCCCGCGCGCTCGGGCTCCGGACGCTCCACTGGACCTGGATCGTATGAACGCCTCTGGACAGCCGGAGAAGCCTCGCCAGCGACACGTCGCGGAGCTCCCAGCCGTTGTGATGAAACTGGTGCATGCAGTAAGCGTGTTGCCGACCGTCGACCAGGAGCCGGAACTCAGCGTGGACGTCCCCGGTTCCGGTGCCCTGTACGCCGCCCGCCTTGAAGACGATCCACACGGGCCGGTGACCGGTGGCGAGGGTCATCCCCATGTTGGGCATGTCGACCCAGTGTGTCGCGTTGCTGATCGTCGAGATCCTCACACGGTAGCCGGCGACAGCCTCGCTGAGCACGTACCCGCTGAACACCCTCCCCCCGACGGTGAGGTCGCCGGCGATCCTTGCGCTGCTTCCCAGATGGGCCGGGGCGCCACAACGCAGCCCACGCTCCACGTGGAGATCGCCCCCGACTCCGAGCGTCCCGTCGATCCTGCCGTCGGCACGACAACGCAGATGCGCCGCCGCGAGCTCACCGCCGACCTCCAGACCGGAGCCGATCCGGCCGGAGTCCGCGGCGATCATCCCGTGGACGTCCAGCCTCTCGGCCGGCTCCCGCGTGCCGAGCCCTACGTTGCCCTGATCATCGACGTAGACCGCACCGTCGGGCGCGTCGATCGCCGAGCGGTAGGCGGCGAGGCTCCGCAGATGGGTCAACGACGAGAAGACGAACCGACAGTCTTCCCGTACCCGGAAGGCTCCGCGTTCACGCTCCACCAGCGCCAGCCGGGCGTGCCGGCGCTCGATGCCGTGGGGCGGCCGGGCGAGCGGCCCGGTGCCCTCGCGCGGCCACTCGACGTCGCCGTGGAAGCTGCGGGCCGGGATGAGCCAGTAGTCCCCAGGCCGGAAGGTGCCACCGGTGAGCCGTACCTCGATGCCGTCCTCCAGCGGCAGCCAGAGGTCACCCCCCGGGTCGGCCTCCACCTCCCCCGCCGAATCCCAGCCCACCACTTTGGGGATGGAGGGAAAGTCCGAGATCGCCAGCGAGCCGGTCGCCGAGGAGGGGTCGACCTCGACCTCCTCTCCCGTCACCCGCACCACGCGGACGAAGGTCCCCGGCCGCTGCCACAGCTCGTGCGTGTCGTCGGTCAGCTCGACCCACTGCCCCGGCGTCAACCCCGGCACACCGGCCCGGCCCGGAGCCTCCACCACCAGGACCTCGCCACTCCCCTCGCGCCAGCGGAGCACCGTCGAGGCGTTGTCCCGCGACCACTTGACGAAGACCTTCCCCGCCGCCGGATCGACGCGGTGCACCTCGACGCGGTAGAGCCCGGTGCGCAGGTGCGGGCTCACTCCCCCGCGCACCCGCGCCCGCAGCCGGCCGGTGGCCGGCGCGATCTCCGCGCTCCAGGAGGGAAGCTCCGTCTCCGCGGTCGCGTCCATGCCCACCTCCCCCACCCGGTGGAGGCGCACCTGCCAGACCGTCTTGAGGCGGGTCCCCGTGTCCGGCCCGCCGAGACCCACCTCGCGCAGCGACGGATCCTCGACGGCCGTGACGTGCCGGTGCCAGGCCTCGACGTAGGCCAGGTAGAGCCCGTCGTCCGCCGGCAGCTCGTAGCCGGGCAGGTCGGGCTGCCCGGGCTGTCCGGTCAGCGGCACCTCCTCTTCGTTCTCGCATAGGATGCCGTGGACGTACAGGCGCCCCGGCGAGACCGTCAGGCTCTTCCCGTCCCCGCTCACGCCGACTCCGAACCCGGCCGCCAGCCGGGGAGCGCCGGCGGGGCCGATGAAGTCCTCGGACTCGGTGCGCATGCGGTAGGCGTGAATCTCGTCCAGCTCGTTCCAGTCGGCGTCGAGCTGGACGCGGCCCTGCTGCATGCGGATGCCGCTGTAGTGCTTGCGGCGGTCGAAGGTGAATCTGGTGAAGTCGCCTTTCATGGTGCCGCTCCTCACGTCACGAAGAAGATTCCCACGTCGAGCCCCACCGGCACGGACTCCTCGAGAACCTCCCGGAGATTGGCCTCCCGCTGGGGCTGGCGCAAATTCCGGAAGACGCCCAGCTCCGAACCGTCCTCGGCGCCGGTGCGGAGCTCCGGGGCGCAGTCGCGGGCGAGCTGCGCGAAGGCCGCCTGCCCGTAGCTCAGCGACGTGAACCGGGGGATCGACCGCACCCGCACGATCTCCCGTTCGGCCGGCGAGGCGCTCTCGGGCAGCTCCTGCAGGGCCAGCTCCGGCTGGCAGCGGAACCGGCGCGGAGTGGAGGATCCCGGCGGCAGGTAGGAGAACCGCACGCATCCGGCCTGCCGCCGCTCCGCCGTCACCGGACCCGTGAAGAGGACCTCCGAGGCCAGCGACAGCTCGCGCACCGCCACCGGGCCGAGGACGGTGCAGCGCTCGAAGGCGGTCACCGGTCCGGACGGGCTCGCGACGGAGCCTTCCGGCCCCTCGACCCCCGCGACGGCGGGCCAGCTCTCACCCTCGCCGGTGGGCAGGCCGACGACGCTGTCCCGCGCCGTCAGTCGGCCGCCGGAGGGCAACCGCAGGGCGCCCACGATGCTGTGCCCGGCGTGGACCGAGACCTCTCCGCCGGTGGCCCGCACCGCGGCCACGGCCGGGAAGGTCCGTTCGCCTTCGCCGGGCAGCGCCCGGCCCGGGAGCAGGGTCGAGTGGGCGATGCGCAGATCGACCGCGCCTTCGAGCTCGAGGCGCCCCTCCACCAGCAGGCCGTCGAGGCGCAGCCGGGCCGGACCGGTCGCGGGACCGGCGATCGCCAGCGGGTTCCCCAGCCGCAGGCAGGGGCGCACCCCGTCCTCGGCCTCGAGGGCGAGCTCGCCGCCCTCCGGCAGCTCGATCCGAAGACCGAGGCCGCCGTAGGTGCCGGAGTCCGCGAACCGGACGAGACCCACCGGGCGCCCGGCCTCCGCCCACGCGTCGAGGGCCTGCTGCAGGGACCCGACCGGCCCGCCCTTGGCCACCCGCACCCGCCAGGCCGCCCGGAGCGGGTCGGTGAGGCCGGCGCGGCGGTCGTAGGGGCCGCCCCCCAGGTCGGCGCCGAAACCGTAGTGGTAGCTCACCTCCACCGCGCCGGGCTCGCTCCCCTCGGGGAAGGCCAGGCGCCCCCGGGTCACGTCCACCGCCACCCGCCCCCCCGGCGGACGCTCCCACCGCCCGAGGTCCACGGCGGTCACCTCCGCCGCCGGCACCTCCCGGCCGTCCGCGACGATCCGGAGGCTCGCACCGGAACCGTAGAAGGCGGAGACGGCCCCGCGGCTCGCCGCCAGGTCCGCGGCGAAGGCGCCGGGCCGGATCGGACCGGGCAGCTCCGCCTCTGCGGCGCGGGCGATCTCCCCTCCGGCGCGGGACCGCGTGAAGAGCGGTGCGTCGTAGCCGAGGGGGTGGAACCGGTAGCAACCTTCCCGGCCGGAAGCCCTGGAGGCGGGAGCGCCGGCGATCCGGTAGCTGTCGAGACGCCACACGAAGAGCGCCAGGTTCCCCAGGTTGTAGCGGCCCTCGCCGGCGGTGATGGAGCGCACGTCCGCGGTGTGGGCGGCGGTCTCGAAGGGACCGCCCAGGGGGTGGGGATCGCGAGCGGATCGCAGGTCGAAGAGGGCGCCCCGGCCCAACCGGGGCTGAACCCGGGGATGGGCCAGATGCTGCGTGGTGGCCAGCAGCTCGTAGAGCTCCACCACCCGCGCCCGCCAGCCGGTGACGTCGTGCACCAGCCCCTCCAGCGCCGCCGGCGTCCCCTTGCGTCGGCGGTAGCGCAGGGCGTTGGCCACCCGCGCCCGCTGGCTCACCACCGCGCTGCGCTCGTCCTCCAGGCCCGTCATCCCCAGCAGGTCCGCCAGGTAGGGCACCACCCATTCGTCGCAGGTCTCGATGAAGCAGCTCTCGTACAGCCTCTCGACGTCCTCCTCCAGCGCCCGGAGCTCCCGCTCCAGGATCGCCGTCAGCGCCCGCAGGGGCTCGCCCTGCTGGAAGTCCCGCTGACGGTAGACCGCCGGCAGCAGGCGGTAGAGCCGTTCGGCCGGTGCGGCGCTCATCGGTGCACCTCCCGGGGCGTGAGATCGCCGGGCTCGAGATGGACCAACAGCAGCTCGGCCGGCCGGGGGCCGCCCGGCTCGAGGCGGGCAGGGTGGGCCTCGAGGAAGGGGTCGAGCGGCCCGGTGCCGCCCCGCCAGTCCTCGCCGAAACAGAGGGTGTCCAGATCCACCGCCACCACCCCCGCTACGGCCTGGATCGCGCGGATCACCTCCGACGCCGCGAGGCCCTGGCCGAAGCTCCGGGCCGCGAAGCCGAACGTCTCGCGGAGGGTCTCTCCTACGCGGGCCAGGACGGTCTCCGGCGGGTGGCCGGCTTCGACGTGGACGGTCGCACGAAGCCGGGCCCGGCGCGGGCCGTAGGAGGCGATCTCGCACCGCTGGCTCCGCTCCCCCGCCGCGCCGATCGCCGCCCGCAGGCTGCGGTGGAGATCCGAGCCTCGCGGCACCGCCGCGCCGCCGATGCCGGCCACGGTCAGGTGAAGCAGGCGCCCCCCCGGCGTGGGCAGCATCGCCGCCCGGGCCTTGCCGATGCCGGGGAAGGCCCGGGTGAAGGTCTCGTAATCCCGGAGCGCCACCAGGCGGCCGAGGGTGCGCACGCTCAGCGGCGCCCGGGTGCGCGCCCGCTCCGCGTCGTCCGGCGGCACGCCGCCGCTGGCCGGCAGTGGATTGGTCACTGCGCGCACCCCCAGGGGCCGGGTCTGGAGCAGCGCCAGGCTGCCGGCGGCCACGTTGCCCGCGGCGCCGCCGCCGCTCCGGTAGGTGGCCACCACGTTCTCCCGGCCGTTGGGCAGCCGCGCCCCGTGCACCCCGTCGCCGAAGATCACGACCGGCACTCCGTCGTCGCCGATCCGGACGACGTAGCTCGTGCCGTCCGGTCCCAGGCCGTGGAGCGACGG
This sequence comes from Acidobacteriota bacterium, assembly GCA_050050355.1. Lineage (GTDB taxonomy): Bacteria > Acidobacteriota > Thermoanaerobaculia > Multivoradales > DATKCC01 > JASFUJ01. The sequence continues at coordinate 1,045 of JASFUJ010000048.1, read as the reverse complement.
CACCTGGCGCCACGGCACGCCGTCCACCCGCATCTCCAGGGTGCTCGCCACCCCGCCTTCGGGAGTGGCCAGGTGCGCCAGGGGCGGCACCCGCAGCACGAAGCGCTGGTGGCGCTGCGCCGCGTCGCCGCTCCCCAGCACCTCCTGCACCGTCTCGCCGTGGGTGGCGCGGGCCACGTTGCCGTGGATCACGACCGCCCCGGGGTCGTAGCCGTGCTCCAGGCGGTCGCGCAGGACCAGCCGGATCCGATCGGGCCGGCCCGGGACCTCCTCCACCCGCCGGACGAAGGCCACCTCCCGCGGCTCCAGGCTGCGGCCGGCGTCGTCTTCGCCGGCGGTGAGGATCAGCGCGTGGCCCGGCCGCGGCGCGGGCTCCGGCCGCACGATCTCGAACCGGTCGCCGCCGATCTCCGAGGGCCGGGCCACCCGGACCAGCTCCAGCTCCTCGCTCTCGGCGAAGACCACCGTGCCGCGGAGACCGAAGCGCCCGGGATCCACCGCCGCGTCCCCTTCGATCCGGGTCACCCGGCTGCCCAGGGTGAACTCGCCGCGCCACGCGGTCCGGGTCCGCCGCACCCGCAGAAGCCGCATCTCGGGCCGGCCGCGGCTCTCGTCCAGCAGGAGGACCCAGCTCCCGGCGAGCACCTCCCCGTAGACGGCGTCGAGGTCGAGGCGGTCCGGGTCCAGCCTGAAGCCCGGCCAGTGCTCGGGAAAGTCCTCCAGGGTCGTCCCTTCGGGCAGAAACCGCTCCCTCGACACCGGATGGCGGACGGTGGTTCCGGCCACCACGGTGACCGCCCTTTCCGGCAACGAGAGCCAGTCCGGCGCGTCGTGGCCGAAGAGCGCCGCCCGGCGGCGGAAGACGAAGAGCCGCGGTGCGGCCGGCAGCCCCGTCACGTCCCCTTCCCAGTCGACGCGGGTCACACCCCGCGTGGCATCGGTGGACACCGCGCGCACCGTGAGCGCGCACCACCGGTCGCTCGCCGGACGGCTCTCCCGCTCTCCCCCCACCAGCAACAGCACGTCGCCACGGACCAGGCCGCCG
>JASFUJ010000047.1:0-10041 GCA_050050355.1 Acidobacteriota bacterium | reverse complement strand
ACCCGCTCTCCTCCCAGTCGCCTCCCCCGAGCGGCTCGGTCAGGGAGAGGAGCACCAGCATCAGGGCGATGCCGTCCCCCAGGCAGTGGTGGAGCCGCACCATGATCACCGAGCCCCGCTCGTAGCCCTCGATCAGGTGGAACCTCCAGAGCGGATGCTCCGGCTCCATGGGGTTGGTCATCAGAGCGCTGACGGTGCTCTGGAGGGCTCGCCGGCCGCCGGGAGGCCCCAGCCGGCAGCGCAGCACGTGCCGGTCCAGGTCGAAGTCCGGATCCTCCTCCCAGCGGGGCCTGCTCCGTCCACGCCCGAAGACCACCCGTTGACGGAACCGGGGGATCGAGGCCAGGCGCTCCTCGAGCACCGCAGCGAGCTCGTCGCGGGTGATCGTATCCTCCAGGACGAGCACACCGTTGATCACCATCAGGTTCGACGGCTCGTCCATCCTGAGCCAAGCGGAATCCACCGCGGCGAGGCGTTCCGCGATCCCGGCGGATGACATGAAGGGACACCTCCTCCGCGGATGAGGATACGTCGAAAGCCTTCGCAACGCGCCACCCCCGCGGGCAGGTCGACCGCGGACCGTCACACCCTCGCCGCCCGAATACCCTAGACTGAGCACCCGCGGTTCCCTCCGCCGCCCGCGGCCCCCCAGGGCGGAGCGAGGGGATGGCTGGTGCCGCCATGGATGCCATCGGAGACATCGAGGAGCTGATCGAACGGACCATCCGCGAGCGCCCCCGCGCCGTGTCGGCCCTGCTGCTCGCCCTGGCCGTCGAGCGCGCGCTCGTCTCCGCACGGGAGGCCGACCAGCTCGCGCGGAGCGTCGGTCTCGACGATCTCCAGACGATCAAGGAAGAGCTCGCGGTGCGCCTGGACGAGCAGGGCCGGACCGGCGAGCTGGCCGGGCTGCTCACCGAGGGCCGCCGCGTGCTCCAGCGGGCGCGCAAGCTCCTGGGCTGAGGAGGGGTCGACGAGCCCACGACTCGACGCGATCCTGTAACATCGGGGTCGCTCCACCGCCATTCGAGCAGCCTAGCCTTCACCCCGTGAAGAGAGGAAACTTGAGTCTCGCCCGCCCCCTGCCCGAGCTCGGCACCCTCGCGCCCGAGGACCGGGGCGCCCTCGCCCGCGCCTGGCGCCACCTGGAGCGCCCCGGCTTCGCGGCGCGTCTCACCAGCGTCGTCGGCACCCCGATCGAGCAGGGGTTGGAGCTCCTGCCCGCCGACTGGTCCGACCGGCTCCATCGCCGGCTGGAGAAGGTGCTGGTGCGGGCCCTGGAGACGTCGATCCGCTCTCTGGGCAGGGAGGAGAGCTCTCACACCTCGAGCCAGGGGTTCCACACGGCGGCGGGCATCGGCTCGGGGGTCGTGGGCGGCCTGCTGGGGCTGCCCGGCCTGCTGTTCGACCTGCCCGTCTCGACCATGATCATGCTCCGGTCGATCGCGGCCATCGCCCGGGACGAGGGCGAGGACCTGGACTCGGTCGAGGCGCGCCTGTCCTGCCTGACGGTCTTCGCCTACGGCGCGCGCAGCCACGACGACGACGCCGCGGACACGGGCTATTACGGCGTCCGGCTCGCCCTGGCGCTCGCCCTGCGCAACGCCTCGCGCCACATCGCCGCCCGCGGCCTGGCCCGGGAGAGCGCGCCCGCCCTGGTGCGGCTGCTCGCCGCGATCTCGTCCCGGTTCGGCGTCACGGTGACCGAGAAGGCCGCCGCCATGTCGGTCCCGCTGGTGGGCGCCGCCGGCGGCGCCGCGGTCAACACCCTCTTCATCCGCCACTTCCAGGAGGTCGCCCGGGCCCACTTCACCGTGCGCCGCCTGGAGCGCCGATACGGCCGCGAGCTGATCCGGCGCGAGTACGAGACGATCGGCTCCCGCTCGAAGCCGGGCGCCCGGCTGCTGGCGGAGGCGGCCGAAGCCGACGAACAGAAGATCGCCTGAGCGTCAGTCCGCCTCGAAGCTCGCCTCGTCCTGCACCGAGCCGTCCATCCGGTGGATGACCAGGCGGCTCGGCAGGTGCTCGTGCGCCAGCGCCCGGGCGGCCTCCAGGGCTCCCTTCTTGTTGCCGTGGATGCTCTCCGGCGCCGGCTCGCCCTCGAGCTCGACGGCCCAGCCTCGCTCGACCTTGCGAACGTGGTAGACGAACGGGTGCTCGAGCTCGGCGGCGGCCTCGGCCGTCCGCTCGGCCTGAGCCGGGATCGGGGCCGGAGCCCGTGCCGAAGCCGGCGCCTCCTGCCGCACGAGCCGGTCCACCTGGACCGTGAGCTCCTCGATCCGGCGGTTGAGCTCCTGCAGGTCGTCCAGGTGGGGCAGCCCGAGGGTATGGAACAGGCTCACGGTCGCCTTCTCGGCCTTCTCCCCCAGGGTCCGGGCCGCGGGGCGGAGCCGTTCGCCGGCCTTGTGGAGGCCCTCGCCGGCCCGCCGGCCCAGGACCTTGCCGGAGGCAGCGACCGAGCCGAGCAGGGAGCCGCCCCGCTCACGGATCGAATCACGGACGGTCTCGGCGGTCTCGCCGCCCTTCTCGCGGACCGAGCTCCAGGTCTTGCCGCCCTGCTCGCGGACGACTTCGAGGGTCTTGCCGCCCCGCTCCTTGAGGAGCTCCGTGACGCCGTGGATGGAGCGGGTCAGGGCTTCCCTGGCCTGCTGAAGGGATCGGACGCGGGGGGTATCGGTCGGTGTGGTCGTGGTTGCGCTCACAGGTCATCTCCTTTCGGGGTGGCGCCGAGCCCGGCACCTCCCCTGATGATACCGCCAGTCTCAATCGTCCCCGTCGTCGCCGTCACCGTCGGAGTTGTCGTCCCATCCCCCGTCGGACCCCGCCTTCGACGCCGGGAAGGCCGGGACCATCTTGAGGGCGTAGTTGAGGAGGGTCACGCCGGCGGGGAGCGCCCGACCCTGGAGAGCCTGGTAGAAGCTGGCGAAGAGCAGGAGGACGAAGGTGAACCCGGGGAGGTCGACCTCGCCCCGGCTCTCCCGCTCGATCCAACGCTCCGCCTGTCCGGCCCGCGCCTGGACGCGCTCGCCCAGCCGCCGGGAGAGGAGCGGGCGCTTCGCGGGCCGCCGGAGGTCGAACAGGCCCCGCTCCCGGGCCACGTCCTCCAGCTCCTCCGGGCCGTTCAGGCGGTGGTAGACGAGGACGCTGCCGGTGACCGGGTTGGCGGTGACCGCCTCGACGCCCTGGACGGAGCCCAGGGACTCGGCGAGGCGCTCCAACCGTTCCGTCTCACCCCGGTACTCGGGCAGCCGCAGCCGGGTGCGCCCTTCGACGTGGTGGATCAGGTGGGCGCCCGGCTGGGTCCGCTCGGCGGCGGCCACGGCTCAGCCCTCCCCGCCGGGGTCCTCTGCAGGATCCCCGGCCGGATCGGGCACGGGGCGTGGACCCCGGTTGCCCTCCGAGTCGCCGTCCCCGGTACCCCCTCGGCCTCCCCGACGCGCGGCGGCGGCGGCGCTCAGGGCCGCCACCTCCCGCTCCAGCTTGACCTCGGCCACCAGGTCCTCCACCGTCTCCCCCGCCCGGGCCAGCGCCTCGCGGCTGCGTTCGAAGACCGACATGCTCCCCTTCAGGCCCGCCTTGGCCAGCGGTCGGGCGGCGTCGCGGAACGGGGGCAAGAGCTCCCGGGCGACCAGGGTCAGCCCGATGCCGATCCCGATCCCCTTGATCAGACTCCACTGTTCGTCGTCGAAGAGTGCCATGGTGGCCTCCTGTTGAATTCGCTCAATAGACTAACCGACTATCCGCAGTCCCGCAGCTCGCGGAGCGTGTCGGCCAGCTCGGCCCGCTCCCAGGGCGGATCGAGCTCCTCGCGACCCATGTGCCCGTAGACCGCCAGCCGCCGGTAGAACCCGTCGGCATGCGCTCCGGCCAGGCTGCGCAGCCCGAAGCGCCGCACGATGGCCGCCGGCCGGAAGTCGAACAGGTCCAGCACCGCCCGGCGGATCCGCTCGTCCGGGATCACCCCGGTACCGAAGGTCTCCACCTGCACGCTCACCGGCTTCGAGCGGCCGATCGAATAGCTCAGGAGCACCTCGCACTCCTCGGCCAGGCCGGCCGCCACCACGTTCTTGGCCGCGTGCCGGGCGGCGTAGGCGCCCACCCGGTCGATGCGGGAAGGATCCTTGCCGGAGAGGGCGGCTCCGCTGTGGCGGGAGTACTCGCCGTAGGTGTCGACCCCGTTCTTGCGCCCGGTGAGCCCCGCGTGGGCCACCGGCCCGCCGCGCACCGGGCCCTCCGGATTGACCGCGATGCGGCTGAGCTCGTCCGGCACCACCTCGAGATCTTCGAAGACCGGGTCGACCACGCGCTCGATCAGCGTCCGGCGGAGCTCGTCCTGCTTGCGGGCCGTGTCTCCGTGGTCCGGAGCGATCAGGGTGACGCTGTAGATCCGCGCCGGCCGCCGCTTCCGGAACTCCACCGCCACCTGCACCTTGCCGTCGGGGGTGAGGCCGGGCACCAGCTCCTCCCGGCGCGCCGCGGCCAGCCGGCGCGCGATGGTGTGGGCCAGCCAGATGGGCAGCGGCATGAGCGACGGCGTGTGCGTGCAGGCGAAGCCGAACAGGGTCGCCTGCTCCCCGCAGGTGACCCGGTCGATCTCGTCGTCGCCGAGGCGCTCCTCGTTCACCGGCTCGCCATCGACCCCGGCCCCGGAATGGTCGCCCAGGCTGGTCATGACCGTGCAGCTCTTGGCGTTGAACTCGCCCAGGTCGTACCCCACCTCCCGGATCACCTCCCGGGCCACCTGCGGGATGTCCACGCTCGAGCCGGCCGAGGTGTTGACCGCGGTGAAGACGATGCCGGTGGAGACGGCGCACTCGGCGACCACCCGCGCCGCCGACTCCTGGTGCAGGTAGGCGCCGACGATGGCGTCGCTGATCTGGTCGCAGAGCTTGTCCGGATGACCGTTGGTCACCGATTCCGAGGTGAGGACGAAGTCTTCGATCATCGCTGCCCCTCCTCCATCCGCCTCCGGCGGCTGCGCCGGAAGACCTTCAGGCCTTCGTTCAGGCCGAAGCTCAACAGGGCCGAGCCGGCGCTGATCAGGGCGTCCGCCGGCCCGATCCGCACCGTCCCCAGCATACGCCGCAACGCGCCGAACGTCTCCCCCACCACCTGGATGGCGATGCCGCCACCGACCGCCCACGGGATCAGCCGGTTCTCCGGCAGCCGCTCCCCGTCCAGGACGCTGATCTCCTCCGAGCGGGAGCTGAAGGTGTGGAGGAGCTGGGCACCGGTCAGGCTGAGGAAGGCGATGGTGTTGGCCCGGGGGCCGGCACCGTAGCGCATCCGGCCGTAGCCGTAGCTCGCCATGGCCGTGGCCGTGATCAGACCCGACTCGAGGCCGATCCGCCGGTACTCGGCGCCGGAGATGATCGGCCGCGTCGGATCCTTCGGCGGCCGGTCCAGGGTCCCCTCCTCCGGCGGCTCCACGGCCAGGGCGATCTCGGGGAAGACATCGGTGAGCAAGTTGATCCAGAGGAGCTGCTTCGGGCCGAAGGGCAGGCCCATGCCGGCTGCCACCGAGGTGAAGGTGAACAGGATCTCCGACAGGTTGGTGGAGGCGATGAAGTGGACCGCCTTGCGGATGTCCTCGTGGGTGGTCCGCCCGTGGGCCACCGCCGTCAGCAGACTCTCGATCCGGTCCTCGGAGAGCACCACGTCGGCCACCTCCCGGGCCAGCTCCGCGCCGCCGCCGCCCATGGCGATCCCGATGTCCGCCGCTTTGAGCGCCGGGCCGTCGTTGATGCCGTCGCCGGTCATGGCGACCACCGTGCCGTCGGCCTGGAGGGCGCGCACGAGCTGCAGCTTGTGGGACGGGCTGACCCGGGAGAACACGTGGACCCGGCGAACCAGGGCGGAGAGCAGCCTGGGGTCGATCCGGTCGACCGCGGTCGAGTCCAGGGTCTCCATCTCGCCGCCGCTCGCGAGGCCGATCTGGCGCCCGACGGCGGTGGCGGTGGCGCTCTGGTCGCCGGTGATCATCAACGTGCGCACTCCGGCGCGGCGGAAGCGCTCCACCAGCTCCGCCATGCCCTCCCGCGGCGGGTCGACCATCCCCACCAGCCCGAGCCAGGTGAGCCCCCCCGGCTCCTCGGCGGAGCCGTCCTCCCGGAACGCGACCCCCAGCACCCGCAGGGCGTCCCCCGCCATCCGCTCGTTCTCCTCCTCGATCGCCAGCCGGTCGTCCTCGCGGAGGGAGAGACGTTCCCCGTCGACCATGTGCCAGTGGCAGAGGTCGAGGATCTCGTCCGGCCGTCCCTTGACCGAGACCAGCACCCCGCCTCCCGGCCGGTCGGCGAGATCGTGCTCGGTGACCATGTACATCCGCGACTCGGCCCGCTGCTCGATCCGCCGGAGAGGGCGCCTCGCGCGCAGCGCCTCGACGTCGATGCCGGCGTCCAGCGCGGCCCGCACCAGGGCCGTCTCGGTGGGGCTGCCGGTGACCTCGCCGTCCTCGACGTCCGCCTCGCTGCACAGGGTGGCGGCCTCGAGCAGGCGCACCAGCTCGGGAACCGAGAGCCGCCCGTTCTCCGGCGACAGTCCACCGTTGCCACTCCCGAACCGCCGGCCGCCGGCGAAGGCCCGGACCACGCGCATCCGGTTGGCGGTGATCGTGCCGGTCTTGTCCAGGCAGACGACCTCGACCGATCCGAAGGTCTCCACCGCCTCGAGCCGGCGCACCAGCACGTCGTGGCTCCGCAGGGTGCGGACGCCCCAGGCCAGGGTGCTGGTGGCGACCGCCGGCAGACCCTCCGGGACCGCCGCCACCGCCAGCGAGACGGTGGTCTTCAGGACCTCCAGGAAGCTGTGGCCACGCAGCAACCCGATGGCGAACACCCCCGCCGACACCGCCGTCGAGACCAGCACCATCTCCCGGCCCATGCGGCCGAGCTGCCGCTGGATCGGCGTCTCGGGAGCCTCCTCCCCGGCGATCAGGCTCTGGATCCTGCCCATCTCGGTGGCGCCCCCGGTGGCGACCACCAGGCCGAAGCCGCTGCCGCCGGTCACCAGCGTGCCCCGGTAGGCCATGTTGACCCGGTCGGCCAGGGGCAGCTCGGGGCGCTCGAGGGTCTCGATCCGCTTGGCCACCGGGAGCGCCTCTCCGGTGAGGGAGGACTCGTCCACCGTCAGCCGCTGGACTTCCACCAGGCGAACGTCGGCCGGCACCCACGTGCCGCGTCGCAGGGCGAGCAGATCGCCCACCGCCACCCGCTCGGCACCGATCCGCACCTCCAGCCCGTTCCGGATCACGGACGCCTCCGGCTCGGCCAGCTCGGCCAGGCTACCGATGGTCTGCTCCGCGCGGCTCTCGGTGACGGTGCCGATGACGGCGTTCAAGGCGACCACGGCGAGGATCGCGACGGCGTCGCCCACGCCCCCGGTGGCGACCGACAGGGCCGCCGACGCCAGCAGGAGGGCGACCGGGAGGTTCACCACCTGGCCGACGAGGATCTCCAGAGTGGAGCGGGCCTCGATCCGGGCCAGACGGTTGGGACCGTACCGGACGAGGCGCTCCTCGACCTCGCCCGGGAGCAGGCCGGTCCCCATCTCCACGCCGAGCCGGCGCGCCACCTCGCCGCCGGGGAGCACGTGCCAGAGAGCGCCCGGCGGGGGCTCGGCACCGGCCCGGACCCGGCCCGGCTCCGCGGAGCGCTCCCGCGAGCCACCCCGGCCGTTCGCCCCGTCGCCCCCGGACCGGAACAGCGCACCGAGGAAACCGCCGCCGGCCGGCCGGCCGGCACCTCCGGTGGTGCGTCCGCCGTTGCGTGCGGGGGGGCGGGCACGCACGGGCTCGTCGAGGGTGGTCTCGGCCCGGGCGGTCACACGCTCCACGAGGGCGATCACCGCGGCCGCCTCCCGCTCGGGTTCGAAGAGGATCAGGACGTGGCCGGTGACCGCGCTGGCCGCGACGCGGTGGATACCCTCGCGTTCGGCGAGCTCGTCCTCGAGGGTACGCCGCAGGGACTCCGCCCGCCGGAGGCCGGGCACGCGCAGCCGCAACCGCCCGCGGACGGCGGAGTGGAGGACCGTCGGGCTCGCTCTCGGCTGGGGGTCGGCGGAAGGCATGGCGCAAGGGAGACGGGAGCCGGGAGGCGCAACCCCTTTAGCCTACGCCCGCGGTGTGGCATTTCTGTGTCAAGGGCAAGCCCCGGGGACACACCAGGGGGGCGACGGTCGTGCGCACGGGCGCGCGGACTTGCTAGGCTCTGCGCCGGCATGAAGCGCTACGTGATCATCGGGCTCGGCAACTTCGGCGCCAGCGTCGCCGAGCGGCTGCACGAGATGGGGCACGACGTGGCGGCGCTCGACGTGGACCTGGACAAGGTGGAGCGGGTGGCGGGGTTCCTGCGCACGGCGGTCGCGGGGGACGGCGCCGACCAGGAGGTCCTGGAGCGGATCGGCGCCCGCCAGGCGGACGCGGCGATCGTCTCCACCGGCCGGGACGTCACCGCGAGCGTGCTCGCGGCGCTGGCGCTCCGGGACTGCGGCGTGCCGGAGATCTTCGTCAAGGTGATCTCGGACCTCCACGCCCGCATCCTGGACAAGCTGGGCGTCGCGGAGACGATCTTCCCGGAGCGCGAGGCGGCCCAGCTCCTGGCCAAGCGGGTGGAGAGCCGGGCGATCCTCAACTACGTGGAGCTGGGCGAGGGCTTCTCCGCCCAGGAGATGGCCGTCCCCCAGCGGTGGATCGGCAGGACGCTCCGCGAGCTCGAGCTGCCCAAGCGCCACGGGGTCGCGGTGATCGCGGTCCACGACTTCCTGACCGATCGGATCGTGCCGATCCCGGACCCGGACGCCCCGCTCAAGGACTCGGACACGCTGCTGGTGGCGGGGGCGGACGAGAAGCTGGAAACGGTGGTGGAGGGAAGCTAGCCGACGAGCCAGCCGGCGGGGCGGGCGCCGGGGGCGAGGAGGAGCCGGGCCTGGAGCTCCCGGCCGCCCTCCGGGGCGCTCCCGGGAATCGATTCGGTGACCGGCTCCCCCGCCTCCACCAGCCGGCGGCCGCGGTCCCGGATCCAGTCGATCGCCACCTCCTCCGCATCGCCCAGGTCCACCTCGCCGGCGAGCCGGTCCCCGGCCAGGTCGAACAGCGCCGCCTCCTCGCCGGTGGCTCCGAGCAGCCCGAGCACCACCCTCCGCTCCTGCGCCAGCCGACCGCGCAACCGGCCCTCGAGCTCTTCGTAGCGGTCCAGCAGGCCGTTGACCTGGCGCGCGATCAGCGCCAGCTCGTCGCGCCCCTCCTCCCACAGGCGCCGGTGCTCCCCGATGGCGATCGACGCCACCCCGGAGCGGAGCGCCTCCAGCCGGAGCAGGATCTGGCGCTGCAGGGCCCGGGACAGGAGAACCAGCGAGACCAGAGCCACGAGCACGAGGAACCCGAGCCAGGTGCCGCTCTGGAGCGCCGCCGTCCGGGCCTCGCGCTCGGCGGCGAGCAGGGTCCGTTCCCGGAGCCTCTCGGCCTCGAGGTCGGTGGTGACGGCCTGGGCGGTCCGCATGCTGTCGTCCACCGCCGTCTGCAGGCGCTCGGACAGCCCGAGGAACCCGACCATGGCGCTGCCGGCCACCAGCAGCAGCAAGCCCACCAGGTAGCCGTAGCCGAGGAGCAACTTCGTCCGGAGGGTCATCGCAGCGCCGCGACCTCCCGGATCGCCGAATCCGTGCCGAGCAGCACCAGGACGTCCCCGCTGTCGAGCACGTCCGACGGCTCCGGGTTGGCGGAGACCTCGCCCCCGCGCTGGACGGCGACCACCGTCACCCCGTACCGGCCCCGCAGGTCGAGCTCCGCGAGCGAGCTCCCGGCGAAGCGTTCCGGGGCCTCGACCTCCGCGAGCCGCACGTCGCCGAAGGTCATCTGGTCCAGGATCCCCGGCCGCACCAGCCGGCTCGCCAGCCGGGCCCCGCTCTCCTCCTCCGGATTGAGCACCTCGTTGGCGCCGATGGCCAGGAGCAGCCGGCCGTGGCGCCGGTCGAAGCAGCGCGCGACGATCCGCGGCACGCCCAGCTCCTTGAGGATCGCCACCGTCAGGAGCGAGGCCTCCGAGC
>JASFUJ010000046.1:0-10080 GCA_050050355.1 Acidobacteriota bacterium | reverse complement strand
GAGGCGGTCCGCCCAGACGGTGAGCAGCCCGAGGAGGCCCGACAGGGCGGCGGCGGTGGAGAAGGCCAGGAGCTGTCCGGTGGTCGGTCCGGTGGTCGGCCCGGCCGGCCGCGCGGTGCCCGGAGGGACCTCCCGGGAGCTCCGGGGGGGCGCAGGGAACAGGCTCCGCAGGGAGCCGAGGGCCAGGGCGAAGGCCACCGCGGAGGCGGCCACCGGCGCCGCCACGCCGGCCGCCAGCCGCCAGCCCAGCGCCAGGAGCCCGGCCAGCAGCACCAGGTGGGTGATCGGCAGGGCCAGGTCCTCGGCCAGGGTGCTGAAGCGCATGCGCTGGGAGACCCGCGTGCCGGCCGCCGCCACCCGCAGGCCGGCCAGGAGCGCCACCCCCACGGAGAAGCCGAAGAGCACCGGGCGGAGCGCCGGCATGGAGTAGACGCGGTCCGACAGCAGGGGGGCGGCGAGGGCCAGGGCGCCGCCGCACAGGACGCCGGAGATCAGGGCCAGCCGGACCGCCCGGCGGAGCACCGCTCCGATCCGCTCCGGATCCCGGCCCAGGTGCCGGGAGGCGTAGCGCACCGCGCCGTGGTCGAGCCCCAGGGCGGCCACGAGGCCGGTGAGCTGGAACAGGGTCCAGCCGATGCCGAAGACGCCGTAGGTCGCGGGCCCGACGGTGCGGGCGAACAGCATGTGGGCGAGGAACCCGAGGCCGCGGCCGGCGACCTTCCCGCCGAGCTGGACGGCGGCGCCCCCGGCCAGGCGCCGGAGTCGCTCCGGAGCGTGGGCCGGGGGCTGGGTCGGGGCGTCTGGGCTCATCGGGGATGCTCCTCCCCCGGCCCCGGCCGGCGCGTCAGTTCGCGTTGAAGAGCTTGGCGTCGGCCAGGTCGATCAGGTCGAACCAGGAGCACCGCTTGACCAGCGCCGGAGTCGAGGGGTGGCCGTTGCGGTGTGGCGCCTCGGCCAGCTCGTGGTGGTCGGGCTCGAGCTCGATCCGCAGCACCTGCACGCCGGTCACGTCCACGTCCACCTGCACCGCCGGGCCGTAGGCGTAGAACTCGCCGCTCTCGAACAGGAGCTGGCCGTCGCCGTAGATCCGGATGCTCGCGCCGGCGCCGATCCGGAACTGGTTGCTGGTCTCCGGCGCCCGGAACCCGCCGGCGGGCCGCTTCAGGTCGAGGAACTCTCCGGTGCTCCGGTTGACCACCCCCCACTCGTACTCGCCGGTCTTCTCGTCGTCGACCCGCACCGTGGCGGTGAACCGCTGGTACGCGCCGTCGAGCCGCCAGGCGACCCAGGAGTCGCCCCAGCCCGGGAACCAGGAGATGCCGTGGTCGTACTCGACGCCGTTGATCTCGATCTTCTTGTAGCCGCCGACGCCGTGGTTGCCGGCGTGGGGATCCCAGCCGGAGACGTTCTTGTGGGGGCCGTTGCGGATGTTGCGGGTGTCGCTCCAGGCGAGCTCGTCCAGGTAGACGAAGTCCCCCTCGTCCACCGGCCGGTTCAGGGCCGAGCCGCCGGTCGCCGACGGCTCGATGAACACCACGTCGGTCGGGGCCGTGGCCTCGTCCGGAAGCCGGTCGTAGAAGACCGAGGCGTAGGCGTAGAACGGCTGGTCGCAGGTGACCTCGCCGCGCACGTCCTGGACCTCGCCGGCCTGCAGGATGGCGAGGGCCCGCCGGTACTGGACGTGGCTGCGGGCATTGAAGCGGACGAGGGCGGTGGAGGCGATCTGCGAGGAGTCGGCGCGGAAGACCGAGACCTCGCACTGGACCTGGTCGTCGCCCAGGTTCACGATGCCCAGGTTGCTCGAGATCAGGTCCTCGATCCGCTCCCAGCCCTGGAGGTGGAGGGTCTGGCCCGCCTCCGCCGCGTTCTCCGAGGAGATCACCGGGAGCTGGGCGCCGCTCGGCGGGTGGTTCGAACCGGGGATCGTGCGCACCAGCCGGGCGTTGATCACCACCTGGGGCGCCGCGAGGATCTCGATCATGCCGCTCGACGGCTCCGCGATCCGCAGCCGCGTGGTGACGCCGGGCGGGATCCGGACCACGGTCGGCTGGTCGTCCTCCCGGTCGGTGCCGTCCGAGAGCGACCGCAGGAAGAGGTGCTCGATCCGGCGGATCGTCTGGTCGTCGGTGTTCGACGCCCAGATCTGGGTCTCGTACTCGACCCCTCCGATCTCCACCGGTCCCGGATAGGGCACGTAGACGACCCCCGCCTCGGCCGCGGCGGCCAGGACGAAGAGGGGGATGAAGAGGATCAGGGCATACCTGAGCGTGCGTCGCATGGTCGTCGGCCTCTCGAGTCTCTCGGTTCGGGTGTTCGAGGTGGCGTCCGGGCGCACCCCGCTCCGGGTTGCGCGGAATATATAGAAGAACACCGATCGTTGGCAAGCGCCGGACGTCCATAACCTCCGATGATGAAAGGGAATTCCGCCCGGTCGGCCCCCCTCCTGCTCCCTGCTGCTAGCAGCCCGTGGCAGAGGTCCGCACGGCGCCCGCAACGCGGCCGCGCAGACTTCTGCCACGGGCTGCTAGAATCCGCTGCCGTGCCCGACGCCGCCCCACCCTCCGCTCCGCCCGTCCGCGCCGCCGTCGCCGCCTGCCTGGCGCTGGCGTCGCTCCTGGCGCCCGTCGCCGCCGCCCAGACCCGGTACCTCGCCTTCGGGGACAGCATCACCGCCGGCGTCGGCGACGAGTCGGGCCAGGGCTACGCGCCGCGGCTGGAGGCGCTGCTCCAGGGGATGGACCCCGGGTCCACGGTGGAGAGCTCCGGGGTGCCGGGGGAGACGACCGCCGAGGGCCTCAGCCGGATCGACGGGGAGCTGGACGGCCCGCCGGGCGTGCTCCTCCTGCTGGAGGGCACCAACGACGTCTCCCGGCGGATCTCGTCCGAGACCACCGTGTTCAACCTGGAGGAGATGGCCCGCAAGGCGGGCGCGGCCGGCTGGGAGGTGCTCCACGCCACGGTGATCCCGCGCCGCCCGGAGCAGGCCAGCGCGCGGGACGTGCAGCTCAACGAGACCCTGAACCGCCGCCTGCGGGCGAGCGTCGGCACCCGGGGCCTGGACCTGGCGGATCCGTTCGAGGTCTTCGGCTCCACGCCGGACCTGTTCGCCCGGTTCTACACGGACGACGCCGACGATCCGGTCGGCCACCCGAACGGGGACGGGTACCAGCTCCTGGCGGGGATCTTCCGGGACGTGCTCGCCGGCATCGACGCGGTGCCCCCGGTGACGGGGCCGGTCCGGCCGGCCTCGGCGCGCGACGACGTGCCCCCCGACAGCTCGATCGAGGTCGACCTCTGGGACTTCGGGGCCGGGATCGACACCCTCAACACCGTTCTGCTGGTGGACGGCGCCGAGGTGCCGGCCCAGATCAGCGGCGGCGGGCGCCACGCCCGGCTGGTCTATCAGCCGCCCGACCCGCTCTCCGGCGAGGTGGTGGTGCACCTGCGGTCCCGGGACCTGGCCTCCCCGGTGAACACCGTCGATCGGGAGATCTCCCGGTTCCTGGTCGAGGGCTCGGCGCCCTCGGGGCCGGTGGAGGGGGACCTGGACGGCAGCGGCCGGGTGGACGGGGTGGACCTGGTGCGCTTCGCCGTGCGCTTCGGCGCGGTCCAGGGGGACGCGCGGTACGCGGCCGAGGCGGACTTCGACGGCGACGGGGTGATCGACGGCGAGGACCTGGCGGTGCTGGCGGCCAGCTTCGGCCGCGAGGTGTGACCGCCGCCGTCTACGCCGGGTAGGCGGCCCACATGCGCTCGATCCCCTCGTCGAGGGGCACCCGGGGCTCCCAGCCCAGAGCCTCCCGCGCCCGGGCCGGGTCGAGCACGTTGGCGGGCACGTCGAACCCCCGCTCGGCCTCTCGGCGCACCGGCACCGGCCGGCCGGTGACCCGTTCCACCACCTCCAGCAGCTCCCGGATCGAATGCCCCCGGCCGCTGCCCACGTTGATCACCTGCCCGTCCCCGCGCAGCCGGGCCGCGGCCAGAGCCGCCACCGCGTCGTCCAGGAAGAGGTAGTCCCGGACCACGCTGCCGTCGCCCCAGAGGGTCACCGGCTCGCCGGTGGCCACCGCGCGGAGGAGGGCGCCGATCACCCCCTGGCTCCGGCGGCGCCACTGGCCGGGGCCGTAGGGGTTGGCGATCCGGGCGATGGTGGCGGCGTAGCCCCGCTGGCGGGACAGGGCGAGCAGGTAGCGCTCGATGGCCAGCTTGGTGGCGCCGTGGACGCCGATGGGGTCGGTCGGGTGGGACTCGTCGATGGGCAGCCGGAGGGCGCGGCCGTAGACCGTCCCCCCCGACGACGGATAGACGATCTTCTCCACGCCCCGGGCCGCCGCCGCCTCGAACAGCCGCACCGAGCCGAGCACGTTCTCCTCCACGTCGCGGGCCGGATCGGCGGCGGAGGTGGAGGGCACCGTGCTGCAGGCCAGGTGGTAGAGTACGTCGGCTCCGTCGAGGGTCGCCCCGAACCGCTCCGGGGCTCCGAAGTCCTCGGTCACCAGGGTGATCGCACGGTCGGGGGCCCACTTCGAGGCCGAACCCGAAGTCGAATCCGACGTTGACCCCGACGCCGACCCCGGAGCCCGATCCACCACCGTGACCTCGCAGCCGTCGGCCGCGAGACGCTCGACCAGGGGCCGGCCGATGAACCCGGCGCCCCCGGTGACGAGCACGCGTGTCCTCCGTGGCGACATCGCGCAAAGCTACCATGACGACGACCCCCGAAGGCACCGCTCCGGCCGCCCGGCGACTGCGCGTTCTCCAGGTGGTCGGAAACATCACGCTGGCCGGCGGCGCCCAGCGCCAGGTCCTCGAAGTGGTCCGCCGGCTGCCCCGGGAGCGGTTCCGGGTGGAGGTGGTCTACCTGGAGCTGGAGGGGGACCTGGCCGGGCGGTTCCGCGAGGCCGGGGCGACGGTCCACGACCACGGCGCCCGGGGAGCGGCCAGGCTCTGGGACCCCCTCGGCGTGCTCCGGACGGCGGCGCGCATCCGCAAGGGCCGGTTCGACCTGGTCCACGCCCACCTGAGCCGGGCGGAGATCGTGACCCGCCTGGCGCTCGGGCTCGCCGGCCGCCCCGGCCGGAGCGTCCCCCTGATCGTCCACAAGCACAACGAGGACGCCTGGTGGCGGCGCTGGCACCTGGCCCGGTTCCACGCCGCGATCACCCGGCGCGCCGCGGCGCTGGTGGCCCCGAGCCGCCGGGTGGTGGAGTTCTTCCGCGACCCGGCCCTCGCGGTGGCGGACCCGGACCGGTTCCGGGTCATCCCCTTCGGCCGGGTCTCGCCGGAGCCGCCGCCCCGGGAGGAGGCGCGCCGGGCGGTCCGCGCGGCGCTCGGCCTGCCGGAGGACGCCGCCGGAGCGCGCGCGATCCTCGCCGCCGGCCGCCTGGTGCCGCAGAAGCGCCACGACGTCCTGCTGGACGCCTTCGCCCGGGTGGCGGAGCGCCTGCCGGACGCCCGGCTGGCCATCGCCGGCGCCGGGGCGCTCGAGGGGGCGCTGCGGGAGCGGGCGGAGCGGCCCGACCTGGCGGGGCGGGTCCGCTTCCTGGGGCTGGTGGACGACCTGCCCACCTGGCTCGCCGGGTGCGACCTGTTCGTCAACTCCTCCGAGTACGAGGGGCTGCCGCTGGTGGTGCTGGACGCCATGGCCGCCCGCGCGCCGATCGTGGCCACCCGGGTCTCCGGGGTGCCGGACTGCGTCGTCGACGGCGAGACCGGGCGGCTGGTGCCCCCCGGCGAGGCGGGGCCGCTGGCGGAGGCCATGCTGGAGGCCCTGGAGCGGCCCGGGGAGGCCCGGGCCTGGGGAGAGGCGGCCCGCCGGCGGGTGGAGGAGAGGTTCTCGATGGACCGGGCGGCGGAGCGCTGGGCGGAGCTCTACGAGGAGGTGGCCGCCGGCGGCCCGGACCCGGCGGGCTCGACGGGCTGAGGGCTGCGCCCCGGCTCGGCCGGCTCGGCCGACTCGGTCGGCTCGGTCGACTCGGCCGGGCCAGCGGGCTCATTCGGCCCGCTCGTCCTGCTCGGCCCGCAGGAGGACGATCGTCGCCGCGTCGACGGCGTCGTCGCCGGTGAGGAGCTCCGGGCGGATCCAGCGGCGGGCGGCCTCGAACGCGGCCTCGTCCCGGCGGGTGATCTCGATCGAGACTCGCTCGAACGCGGTGCGGAAGGCCCGCTCGTAGTCCGGGATCCGGTACCGGTTGAGGTGGCCGCGGGGGTTCAGCCAGCGGCTCCAGGTCCGCTCCGAGTAGCGGAGCATCTCGAACGGGGTGGAGAAGAAGTGGTCCCGCAGGTCGACCAGGTGGAGGTTGACCCCACCCGGCGCCGTGACGGCGGCGAGCCGCCGGGCCCACCCCTCGACGTCGTCCACGTGCTCGAGCACCGAGCTGGACAGGATCACGTCCACCTCCGGGAAGGCGGTGGCGTCGTCGTCCGTCGCCGGCTCGACCAGGACCATCCGGTCGGTCACCGGCGCCACCCGGCCGTCCACGCGGCCCACCAGGTCCGGGTAGTCCGCCACGAGGGGGCCGTTGATCCGGTCGTCCGGCCGGGCGAACTTGTCGTAGAGGACGACCCGTTCGGCGCCGGCGCGGAGCAGGCGGCAGGCGACGGCGAACGACGGGCCGGAGCCGAAGAGCATCACCCGCCGCCCCTCGACCGGACGCCCCGCCTCCGCGGCAACCCGCAGGTAGCGCTCGGCCGTCTCGTCCGGCCAGGCGGTCTCCGGACCGGGGACCAGGCGGAAGAGCCGCCGCCCGAGCCGCGCCACCGGGCCGGGGAGGAAGTTCCGGCCGATCCGCTGCACCAGGTAGTTCACTCGCTCGAGATCGATCACCGTCGAACCTCCTCTCCCGTTCCGCCGGCGGACCCGGCGGACCCGGTGGCCTCCAGCCGCACCCGCCGGAGGACGCTCCCCGGTGGCAGCCGGACGTAGACGAAGTACTTGTCGCGGCGGGGCAGCTCCACGCGGGCGGTGCCGTCGCCGAAGAAGAGGTCCACGGCCACCTCCTCGCCCGCGCGGGTGAGCACCTGGACGCCGCCGCCCGCCGCCGGCGCGTCCGCGTCCACCCCGACCTCGTAGCTCCCGGGCTCCAGGAAGGCCTTGGCCAGGGCCCACTGGCCGGCGGCCCGGAAGATCACGGGGCCGCCGGTCTCCGCCCCGGTCCGCATGGCCGGGGAGAGGGTGAGGAGCTCGTCCGCCCCCCGCTCGGCCCGGTCGCTCCACGGGGGCGTCTCCGGGTCGAGCCGGTACAGGCGGAGCCTCGGGCCGGCGCGGAAGCGGCCCGGCGCCCACTCGGCCACCGGCTCGAAGGTCTCGAAGATCTCCTCGTAGCGCTCCCGTCCGCCCTCCTCGTACCGGTCGTCGAGCGCCTCGGGCTGGAAGAAGCGGCCGTAGGCGTCGCTCGCCACGAAGACGAAATCGAAGCGGGGGTCGCGGAGCTCCTCCGGGCGCATCCGGACGACGAAGCGCGGCCGGGCCGCCGGATAGAGCCGCTCCGGCCGGACGATCGGGGTGTAGACCTCCTGGACCAGGGCGGAGCCGGGCGGCAGGTGCTCCGGGATCCACCGCGCCGCCAGCTCCCGGGTGGTGGGACGGGCGAAGCGGACCGTCTGGGCGGCGCTCCGCCAGGCCGGCGGCGCGAGGGCGACGGCGGCGACCAGGACGGCCAGCACCGAGCCGGCGTGCCGCGTCCCGGCGAGCCGGCTCGCCCGGCTCGTCCGAGCCGCGCCCGTCCAGCCGGCGAGCCCGGCCCCCAGCACGGCCGCGAGCGCCGGGAGGACCGGCAGGAGGTTGCGGTCGACGGCGATCCGCATGGTCAGCACGAGCGCCAGGTAGGCGACGGGAAACGGGGCGAGCCAGAGCAGGCGCCGCCGGCTCCGGCGGTCGAGCCGTGCGATCCCGCTCAGACCCCCGCTCAGACCGAGGAGCAGGGCCGGCACGCCGAAGGAGAGGACGAGCCGGTCCAGGTAGAAGGCCGTGTTGCTCGCCCGCACGACTCCGGTCCAGCCGGCCTGGGCGTACTGGCGGAAGCCGAACAGGACGTCGGCCGTCCCCTCCCCCGCGTAGGCCGCTCCCGGGAAGGCCAGGAAGCTGGGGGTGGTGCCGAGGAAGGCGACGACGGCGGCGCCGGCCGCCCAGAGCAGCCCGGAGGGCAGGCCCGGGGCCCGCTCCGGCGCGTTCGACCCCTTCGATGGCGACTCGCGCCTCGGGCCTCCTCCGGGCCGTCTTCCCCGCAGGCGCCAGGCGGCCCAGACCCCGGCGACCGCCACCGCCACGACCCCCGCCGGGTACTTGCCGCCGGCGGCGAGCCCGGCCCAGAGGCCGGCCAGGAGGTAGCCCCGCCGGGTCTCGGCGGACCCGGGCTCGTCGCGCTCCACCAGCAGCGCGCACTGCATGAAGGTCATGGCGGCGAAGAACGCGCCCGCCACGTCCGAGATGTTCAGGTGGGCCACCCGGACGTACAGGGGGCAGAGGGCGACCAGGGCGCCGCCCAGGGCGGCGGCGGCCGGTCCGGCCATCCGCCGGGCGGCGACGAAGACCGGCACCACCGTGCCCGCCCCCATGGCCGCCGTCACCATCCGGGTCACCAGAGGGTCCAGGGCCGCCGGGTCCTCGACCCCGTAGACCCACCGGGCGAGGAGCGGCACGACGGGCCCGAGGGCGTCGCCCAGCCAGAGGGCGAACGCGTCCAGGTAGAAGAGCAGGTGGGGGTAGATGAACCAGGGGCGCAGGAGCTGGCCGTCGTCGTTGATCCGCCGGGCCTGGGCCAGGTAGATCCCCTCGTCCCCGAAGTAGCGCCCCAGCAGCTCCTGGGCGAGCCCGGTGCAGCAGGTCACGGTGGCCAGGGCCAGGAGGGCCAGCAGGGTGCGTCCGGGCCATCCGTCCCGCCAGAGCCGTGTGGCGGCGAGCCCGGCCCCGACGCCGGCCGCCGCCACGGCGACCCAGGCCACGGCGGCGTCCAGGGCGCCCGGAGAGAGCCCGTCCGGCGCCGCCAGGGCATCGCCGAGCCACAGCGCCACGGCCGCCGCCCAGGGCAGGGTCAGGAGCAGGGTGCGTCGGGATCGGGGCGGCATGGTGAGCGGACGGGAGCGCGGTTGTGCCACGCAGACTCCCAGGGACCCGAACGCTACTGCGCCGGGCACCGGGGTGCAACTCTCCGCGGGCGGTGAGGGGGCTCGGGCTCCCCGGGGACAAGCCCCGGGGCTACACCGGAGGCGGCGGTCGGGATGGCAGCGAACGGTGACCCGCTCCCGGCGAACCCCAAGGCGAAGGCAGCCGCTCAGCCGTCATCCCCCGCTCCCCCCCATCGGGTACACTCCGCCCCGTGCAGCGCTCGGTCGCCCTGGTCCTCGCCAGCCTCTCCCTCGTCCTCCTGGCCTTCCCCCTGACCCTGGAGAAGCCCGGCCTGCCGCCCACCCTGAAGGCGGACGAGCCGGCCTACTACCTGATGGCCCTCTCCCTGGCGCGGGACGGCGACCTGCGGGTCGATTCCGAGGACATGGCCCGGGCGTTCGACGAGTTCCCCTACACCCGGATCTCGAACCTGATCCTCATGTCCGGCGACGGCTGGCGCACCGCCCACTACGGCAAGCCGTACGTCTACTCCCTCTTCGCCGCCCCCCTGGCCGGCCCCTTCGGCGCCGACGGGATCCTGCTCTTCAACATGATCCTGCTGGTGGCGATGATCTGGATGGGGGCGATCTACCTCCAGCGCTGGAACCCCCCCTGGCTGGCCGCCCTGTTCTCGGCCGGCTTCTTTCTGCTGAGCGCCGGCTTCGCCTACGGCTTCTGGATCCAGCCGGAGATCTTCAACATGGCGTCGGTGACCGCGGCCCTGTTCCTCGGGTTCCACCGGTTCGACCGGTTCGGTCAGGCTTCAGCCGTTGAGGTTTCGCGAGACCTGGAGTCCCCGGTCGCGCTGGCGCGGTTCCGAGGGCTCATCGGGGATGCGGCTGGTGTTCAAGGGAGCCATGGACTGGCGCATCCTGCCCTGGCCTTCCTCTCCGGCGCCGCGCTGATGCCGGCGGTCTACGCCAAGCCGATGGTGGCCGCCCTGGCCCTGCCGCTCCTCTGGATCCCGCTGCGCC